>CAYFTY010000182.1:0-7408 GCA_964346045.1 uncultured Bradymonadales bacterium
GGTGCTGCAATCGCCGGGTGGACGCTCAAGATTGGCACGGGCTCGGCTCTGGTGGCCGGCATTGGAATCCTCATCCGATGGTTTCGTCGGCAGCCTGATCCGATCGAGATGGGGGCGCTCGTCCAGGAGCACGTTCCCGAACTCAAGAATGATGTCGTTGCCGCGCTGCAGTTTGCGCGTGAGCTCTCTCAAGGCGAGGTCTCCTACAGCCGGGCGATGGCGCGAGAACACGTTCGAAAGACGACTCGCCGACTGCTCGGTATGACCGATGGCGAGGGTTCGCTCGTCAGCCGGCTTCCGCAGCGTGATTCGAATCCAGCTCTGGTCGCGATCGGCGCGTGCCTCGTGGTGATTTCACTCTTTGCCTTCGTGAGCCCGGCGAGTGTGCAGCGTGTCTTCCTCGGAGCCGGTGTCGCGAGCTCCGAAGAAGACGATGGAAAGCGCCAGCCTCTGGTGGGCGACATCGATCTGCACTACACATATCCTCCTTACACCGACCTCTCCGCGCGGTACGAGGCCTACACGACGGGGCATATCGAGACCCTGGTCGGGACCGACGTCACACTCAAGACTTACCCGCTTTTCGACGCGCGCTCGTACGAAATCGTGATGAAGACCGACGAAGGCGAGCGGGCCATCCCACTCGAGAAGAAAAGCGGCGGGCTCGAGGCCCAATTCCTGGTGACCCAGCCGGGGACCTATCAGATTCGCGCGACGCTCGAGGACGGGAGTGTGGTTCGAGACGGCATCGATCGGACGGTTCGTCTGCAACCTGACGAAGCACCGAAGATCACCATCAAATCTCCGGGAGAAGAGGTCGAGGTCGGCCCTGAAGACATCGTGACCATCGAATTTTCGGTCTCCGATGATTACGGGGTCGAGTCGGTCGCTCGAGTTTACGCTTTCCAGGGTGAAGACCCTCAGCGAGCGGCCATTGCAGTGCCCGAGCTGGTTCATGTGCCTGCCGAGGTTCAGGGCACCTATGAATTCGATCTCGCGCCCCTGCAACTGCAACCCAAAGACATCGTCGTCGTGCATCTCGAAGCGAACGACAATAATACCCTCACCGGCCCGGGGCGTGGGGAGAGCCGAGAAATCGTGCTTCGTGTGGCGTCTCCCGAAGACAAACATATGCGAGTGATATTCGAGCAACAGGAGGTCTTTGAAGAGCTGCTCTCATCGCTTGCCGATTTTCTCGAGGCTCCGGTTGGAGTTCGAAAGCCCAATTCGCGGGATATCTACGAGCAGGAGGTCGAGAAAGGACTCGCACCCACGAAGCGCTCCGAGCGCTTTACGGCTGTGGCTGGCGCCAACACGAGGCTCGGCGAAGTGCTGCAGAAGATGGCCGGAACTGTGGAGCGCATGAAAGCCGACCCGTTGATGCTCAAGCGTGATTTCGAGATTTTCTCGGCGCTGCACGAACAGCTCTACGAGCTGCAGCGGGATAGTGCAGAAGTCATAAATCGCTATCAGAAACGAGCCGATGAGAATTCGCTGGCCATCAACGAGCTGCAGGTACTCGCAGACGAGGCAGCAGAGATCGAAGACGCGCTCGAAAAGGGGCTTCTGCAGCTCGAAGATTTGCTGGCGAGCCAGAAGATGGACGCGATCGAAGCGACTGCCGACGAAATCAAAGCGCTCAAAGAGAGGCTCAAAGAGCTGCTCTTGAAATACAAAGAGACGCGAGATCCCGAGATCAAAAAGGCCATCGAACGCGAGATCAAGCGCTTGCGCCAGCGGATGAATGAATTGATGTCTCGCATGCAATCGCAGCTTCAAAAACTGCCGCAGGAACACGTCAATCTCGAGGCCGTCAAAGCCCAAGAGCTCGAAAGTGATTCACGACAGCTCGCCGACAATATGCAGTCGATTGAGGATCTTCTCGACAAGGGTGACGTCGACGGCGCTCTCGAGGCTCTCGAACGGATGGGCGAAAATCTCGATGCGCTGAGTTCCGAGATGAACGAGCAATTCGGCCAGGCGCAGCCGCAGGGGCTTTCGGAGCTCGACAAGAAACTTTCCGAGCTGATGGACGAGGTCAACGACCTCGAAACGATGCAGCGAAGTATCGAAGAAGACACCTCGGCGGCACAGCGCGAGGCTCTCGAAGAGCAGCGAAAGAAGATGGAGCGCATGCTGGAGAACTTTACGAAAGGTCTCGAAGACGACGTCCGTAAACAACAAAAAGACGCATCGAGACTCGAGCGTGACGTGCCGGGATTCGAGCGTCGTGGCGTGCGTGAGGCCCGCGAAGAATTGGACGGTCTCGAGCAGAGTCTCGAAGCTCGCGACATGGAAGCAGCGCTCGAAAGGGCGCAACGCTCGCTCGAGGAGCTGAAGTCGATGCGATTCAGCCTCGAACTCTCTCAGCGCTACGCTCGCGAAGGCAGCCGTCAGGCCCGGCAGACCCGCAAAGCCATGGAGCGGCTCGATGGAATGGTCGAGCGGGGCGCCGACATTGAGCGCGAACTCGAGACGATGATGGAGCGCGCGCGCCAGCAGCTGAGTCAGGCGGATCGGAATCAGCTTCAAGAGCTGCAGCAACGCCAGAGTGGAGCTTCGGAGCGTGCCCAGAAGCTGCGTGAGTCGATCGAAAAAGCGTCTGAGAAATTCCCGATGCTCGAGCAAGAGCTACAACCTCAGGTCGAGGGTGCACGGCAGAATATGCAGCAGGCCGGCGAATCGCTGCAGAAGCGCATGACACAGAAGGCGCTCGATGAGCAGCGGTCGGCGCTCGACCGGCTGCAGAAGCTCAAAAAGTCGATGCAGCAGACCCTGCAGAAGCAGCGGATGCAGGGGCAGGGCAGACAGCAGCAGCGCGAACGAGTCGAAATTCCGGGCGAGTCGCAGAAACAAGAATCGGAAGCCTTCCGCCAGGACGTCATGAAGAATATGCGCGAGGGACGCCTCGAGAATTACCAGGACGAGATCGAACGTTATTACCGCAGCCTGATGGAGTGACCATGAATCTACGTGCCTACATCGCGTCGATGACGCTCGCTCTTTTGACGCTCGTGTCGGCCGTCGCACACGCCGATGTGAGTGCGGCAAACGACCTGCTCTCGGCATGGCAGATACCCGAGGCCGACCGTGCGATCAAAAAACTAGAGGCGAAGTATCCGTCGTCCCCCGAGGTGCTCTACCTGCGCGCTCGCTATGACTTTTTCGAGGGGCGATACGAAGAGGCCGTCTCGCGTCTCGATCAGGCGATCAGCGTGAGCCCCCGTGCCGACTGGCAGCAGCTCAGAGATGTGATTGCGTCGACCCGTGACGTCGTCTCGAAATACGAAAAGCATGTGAGTCCCAAAGGATATTTCGAGGTGTGGGTCGAGCCAGGCCGCGACGAGGTTCTCTTGCCGTATGCCTTCGAGGCGCTCGATGCGGCCTACGAAGGGTTCGGTGACGAGTTTGGATTCCGACCCGAGACCCCGATACGCGTCGAGGTTTACCCGCGCACCGAGACCCTGGCTGCTGTTTCGAGTTTAACCGAAGAAGAGATCCGAACTTCGGGGACGATTGCTCTCTGCAAATACAATCGCCTCATGATCACGAGCCCCAAAGCGCTGATGCGCGGTTATGGATGGGTCGACACCCTGGTGCACGAATATGCGCACTTCGTGATCAATCGTCGCACGGCCAACCGCGTCCCGATCTGGATGCATGAGGGGTTGGCGAAATTTCTTGAGCGTCGCTGGCGTGGTGCAGATGCCCATCGGCTCGCGCCATCCAGCGAGCATCTGCTGCAGAAACGGGTGAGAGCAAACGACCTGATTACCTTCGAGCAGATGCATCCGTCGATGGCCAAACTGCCCAGCCAGGAAGACGCAGCGGTGGCCTTCGCCGAAGTCTACACCGCGATGGAGTATCTGCGCGAAAAAGCAGGTAAAGAGGCTTTCAAAACCCTCCTCGACAAGATCGCAGCGGGGACGGATGCTCGCACGGCGTTCGCGAGCACGCTCGGGACTTCATTTCGCAATTTCGAGCGCGACTGGCGAGAGGAGTTAACGCGCAGGCCGCCGATCGAATACCCCGAAGAATCGGGTTTTCAAGAGCGCCTTGTCTTTCGCGATGAAGACGACAAGCCGACCGAGCTGAGCCAGATTCCTCAACCGAAGGCGCGCGACCACATTCATCTGGGGGGAATGCTCCAGGCGCGAGACCGATTTGGTGCGGCGGTTGTCGAATACCGAAAGGCCGAGCGTCTGATGGGCGCGGCAAGCCCCATCCTTCAGACTCGCCTCGCGCAGAGCCTGAATGCGATCGGAGAACATGCTCAGGCCTACGAGGCATTGGTGGCGATACGCGACACCTTTCCGGGCTATGTCATCACCTGGATCGAAATGGGAAGAGCCAAGATTGGCACCGGAGAGTACGAAGAAGCGGTGAAGTATCTCGAGGAGGCCGCGCGCATCAATCCTCTTGACCCGTCGGTGCATGACGAGATGGCTCGGGCGTACGAGAAATGGGGGCGACCCTCGATGGCCGAGCAGGCTCGGAAACTCGCCTCGCTCGTCAAGTAGACCCCTGCGTGATATCAACCGCGCACGATATTTTGCACATGGTGTGACGTGGCGACTGAAATAAATCAACTCGAAGGGGACTCGGAAGCCGGCGAGCTCAGCGGCGTCGATGAGATTGCCGAAGCGCGCGAAGCGATCGTTGGGCAGATACGCAAGCGAATCTTTGGTCAGGAAGAACTGATCGAGCATCTGCTCGTCGCGCTTTTCGCCAAAGGGCACTGTCTCTTGATGGGCGTTCCGGGATTGGCGAAAACGTCGCTGATTTCGACCCTGGCGGAAGTCCTCGATCTCGACTTCAACCGCATTCAGTTCACGCCCGATCTGATGCCAGCCGACATCACGGGAACCGATATCCTCGAAGAAGACCATGCGACGGGGAAACGTTTCTTCAAATTCCTCGAGGGGCCGGTCTTCACGAATCTTCTGCTCGCCGACGAGATCAACCGTACGCCGCCCAAGACCCAGGCGGCCCTCTTGCAATCGATGCAAGAATATAAGGTCTCGGCGGGCGGTACGACCTACGATCTCGATCTGCCGTTTCTGGTCTTTGCGACCCAGAACCCGATCGAACAAGAGGGTACGTATCCGCTGCCCGAAGCACAGCTCGACCGCTTCATGTTCCACTTGAATGTCGATTATCCGAGCGACGACGAAGAGATGCTCATCGTCCAAAAGACGACCTCGGGATCGGAAGCCAAGATCGAGCCGGTGCTCGATGGAGCAACCATCCTCAAATTGCAGAGTCTGGTGCTGCAGGTTCCGGTGAGTGATGAAGTCCTCAAATACGCAGTCGCGCTCGTGCGTCGCACGCGACCCGGGAACGAGACTGCGCCTGATTTTGTGCGCGAATTCGTCAGTTTCGGTGCGGGACCGCGCGCCAGTCAGTACCTCGTGCTGGCCTCGAAAGCACGTGCCCTGCTCGACGGGCGCCTCACGGTTGCTCAGGAAGACATCCGGGCGCTCGCACATCCCATCTTGCGTCATCGGATTCTGACGAATTTCCAGGCCGAAGCTCAGGGCATCACGAGCGACGATCTCATCGACCGACTCATCGCTGTGTGAGGGCCATGGCGGACTTCCGTTCGCAATATCTCGATCCTGCCGTGCTCGAAACGCTCGGCAATATGCAGGTGCGAGCGCGTTCGCTCGTCGAAGGCATCATTGCAGGATTGCATCGCTCGCCTCATCGAGGCGGCTCGGTCGAATTTGCCGAATATATCGAATATTCGCCCGGCCACGAGATTCGACACATCGACTGGAAGGTCTACGGCAAATCCGACAAATATTACGTCAAACAGTACCAGGACGAGACCAACCTGCGGACCTATTTTCTGCTCGATGGCTCGGGTTCGATGGCTTTCGAGAGCGAAGAAGCCCCATTGACCAAACTTCGCTACGTCTCGTTTCTGGCGGCGACGATGGCCTATCTTTTCATTCGGCAGGGCGATGCCGTCGGCGCGGTGAGCGTCGATGAAGACGAAATCGTGCGCTTCTTGCCCGCCGCCTCCAAGACGACCCATCTAGACGACCTTTTCTTTTTGCTCGAGGCGCTCACCGGGACAGGGCCGACCTCGCTGGTGAAAGGATTGAAGACAATCGCCGAGCGAACTCGCTCGCGGGCGCAGGTCTTCGTCTTCAGCGACATGCTCGATGCCGACGAAGAAGTGCTCACACTCCTGCAGGTCTTGCGAAAGCGACGCTATGAGGTCTCGGTTTTTCATGTGATCGACGAGGCCGAGATCACGCTCCCCTACGAAGGTCTCACGCATTTTGAGGGCATGGAGAACGACGGCGAACTCCTGGTCGATCCCGACGACCTTCGCGACCGTTATCTGGCGGCGATGCAGGAGCATCTCGAGCGCATCAAGCGCGCCTGCGAAGAAAACGATGTCGAGTATACGCGCTTTTTGACTCGCGAGCCGATCGAAGAAGTGGCCCTTCGCTTTCTGCGGAGGCGCGCATGAGTTTTGTCGAGCCCATCTTTCTCGCCGGACTTCTGGCGGCGCTGATCCCGCTGTTGATCCATCTGATCAACCGCAGAAAAGCGGTGAAGCGACCGTTCCCGGCGATGCGATTTCTGCTCGAATCCAATAAACGTGTCGCGCGCAGTATGAAAATCCGCCAGTGGATCTTGATGGCGATTCGCATGTTGCTGCTGGCGCTTCTCGCGTTTTCGCTGGCCAAACCATTCGTCGAGAGCTCTGCCGGTGTCGCCGCCGCCGATCGCTTGCCCGCTGCCACGGTTTTCGTGGTCGATACGAGCTTTTCGATGTCGACCGACGACTGGTGGGAGAATGCCCGCTCCGAGCTCGAAGATCGACTCGAACGGCTGCGGCCCTGGGATGAAGCGGCAGTCGTAGTCACCGACGGCGAGGGCCGTGCGTTGGTAGGAAGGCTCACCACAGACCATTCTGAATCCATCGAAGCAGTCGAGGAGCTCGAACCCACCGAAGAGAAAACCGATCTCGTGGATGGGCTGAGAGTGGCCAGCGAGATGTTGGCCGCTTCGGAGCTTCCCAATCGTCGGATCGTCGTCGTCAGTGACCTCGCGCGCGGCGGGTTCGAGACCGAGGATTATCAGAATCCCGGATACGACCTCGAATTTCTGCGGGTGCGCGAACAAGATTCACCGCCGTCCGTCGCGATCGTCGACGTCTCGTATCAACAAGAGGGAAGTCGACGCGAGAGGACCTGGCGCATCGATGCCACTGTCGAAAATCTCGGTGCCGAAGATGCGACTGGCGTGCAGCTCGAATTGCTCATCGACGACAAAGTCGTCAGTGCTGGCCTTGTCGACGTGCCGGCGGGGCGCAGCGCATCGCATACCTTTCGACACAAGGTCGAAGGCGAGGGTGCGCGCCGATCCGCGGTTCGCATCCAGGCTGATG
>CAYFTY010000183.1:0-7408 GCA_964346045.1 uncultured Bradymonadales bacterium
GCAGATGGAGACGGGCGCGGCGACGTGTGCGACCTCTGCCCGCTCGTCGCCGGTGATTGTGACGGCGATTACGATGGCGATGGAGTCGACGATCGACTCGACACATGTGTCCTCGTCGTCAACCCATCGCAACTCGACCGCGACGCCGACGGCGTCGGTGACCTCTGCGAAGACGATCTCGATGGTGACGGCATCCTGGATTCAGAGGATCCGTGTCCCTACCTCGCCTCGGCGCAGTGCTCTTTTGATACGGATGGCGATGGCATTGCCGACGTGGACGACGTGTGTCCGCGCACCGCCGACCCCGGACAGGAAGACGGGGATGGCGACCAGATTGGCGACGCGTGTGACCCATGTCCGACGCTTCATTTCCCATTCGCGGACGAGATCTGCGCCGGCGATCAAGATGGAGATGGGGTTCATGACGCGCTGGATAACTGCCCGCTCGAATCCAATCCCTATCAACATGACTCGGATGGAGACGGCGACGGAGACCGTTGTGATCCCTGCCCACTGGTCGCCGATAGTCTTCGCAATCCCGACGACTCGGCCTGCGCCGCGGATTTCGACGGTGATGGGATCTCCGATGCCTTCGATAACTGCCCACAGGTGTTCAACCCCAACCAGGGCGACCGAGATGCCGATGGAGTCGGAGACCTCTGTACGAATGATATCGATGGAGACGGTATCGCAGATGCCTTCGACAATTGCCCCACGGTAGCGAACGAAAGACAGCTGGATTCCAGTGGCGATGGCATCGGCGATGCATGCTGGTCAGACAGGGACCTCGACGGTTTGGAAGACCGTCTGGACCCATGCCCAGTGATCCATGCTTTCTTGAAATGCCTCAGGTGACATCTGCGAGGGTGACCTTCTCGTGACCCTCGAGCTCGAGGACGAGCTTATCGTCTTCTTCGACCACGTGTTCGGCGATCGCGTAGTAGGCGGGCTTTTTGAAGCGTGCTTCGAACGCGCCCTGTTTGATCTCGCAGAAGAGCTTGCCCGGGTCTTCGTAATAGATGGACGCGACATCGAGCGGCTCCTGAGTCGCATCGCTGAGCGAGATCGAGATGGGCTCGCCAAAGTCGATGGACTCGACGAAATAGCCGGTGCGGTCGACCTCGATGGGATAGGTGAAACGACCGATTTCGAGCACCCAGGTCCCGCCTTCGGTTCGCGAGACACTCCGGTTGAAGAGATCGATGATGCGCCGGTTCTCGAAGTCGAGACCTTCGTGTTTCCACTCGCCTCTCTCGTTGAGGCGTATGCTCTCGAGCTCGCCGCCCGAGCGCAGGAAATCTTTGACGATATCGGGCAGTGTCTCGTCGATCTCATTCGTCATGGTTCAGTGCTCGGCAAGAACGGGTCTTCCGTTCGAAAAGGCGAAAAGTCGGGTGGAGAGCGGAGTTTCGGCTTCATCGTGGACGCGCTGCGTCTGCGATTTCAAAACGTCTAGCGACTCACCATCCGGAGAGAAGAGAAAGGTGTCCTTCGATGGCAGTGTAAAGCGGAGGTCATCGCGAACGTCGGTGAAATAGGCGTCGCTGAAAACAAGGCAGCGCGCGGCGTCGTAGCTGTCGCGTTTGGCAATGTACTTCAGATCGGGCGCCTCGTCCCAGCGCTGCCATGGAGTGTCGCGTGTCCGATGAAAAAGCATGCTTCGAGCGCCGCTGTAGATCCGTTCGGGAGTCGCGCTCCATCCTTCGACCTGCGATTGAGTCAGGACTCGCATGCCACGGTCGAGTTCAACGTAGTAGGCGATGACGAGGTCATCGACGAAATCTTCCACAAACGCCGGGTCTCCGCTGGTCGCTGCTTTGACTCCGTCGACAAAGGTTTCGACCTCGAGGTTGGGCATCAATCGCCCGGCCGTTTTTTCGAATTCCCACTCCGAGGCGCGACTACGTGCCGGCTCCATCAGCACACCTTTGACCCCGTTCGCGTAGCCTGCGATGAGGCGATGGGGGTTTTCGGAGTCTTCGAGGCGCTCGATGAGAGAGGTCGGGTCGATATTGGCCTTGTGGGCCGATATGCCAACACCCTGCGCGACATTGAGGGTATCACCGACGATATTCACTTCGAGGCGCCGCGAGCTGAGCGCCGCTTTGATTTCTTCGAGCCAATTCGTATTCATACATACCTCCGTTGCAGTCAAAAGATGCACACGACTGGCCATTTGTCACATGCGGGGCGCGTGGAGATCGTCTTCGAGGCCCTCTGGCAGTTCGAACTCCGCGGGCACGCGCTCTCCAATTTCGGTCCGATGCAGCTCGAAGGCGGCATCGGTGAAGGGCAGCAGGGCGGCTTCGAATTCCTCGCGCGCCCGCTCTTGCAGAACCTCGAGACCTCTTGCCCGCTCACCTTTTCTGGGCTCGACTGTGAGCATGCAGTCGCGTGAGGGTAGGGCAAAGTAGCCGTCGGCCTGAGCTGCGTCGTAGTCGAAATCCGGCAAGAGAAGCGCTCTCGATGCGGTCAGCCCTTCATTCGATCGATAGGTTCGGATGCGTCCCCAGTCGAATCTCTCTTCTTTGGGCCGCGGTTTATAGGATTCGTAGAAGAGCGCCAGCCGCCCGAATTCTTCGAGGTTTTCAGCGTCGAAGTCGACGTGCTCGAAATCCTCGCTTCCCCAAACGTGCCAGATACGATCCACTTCGTAGACGTAGACGATCGCGAGGTCGTCGAATGCCCAGGGGGTCACGAAAAGCGATTCACCGCATACCGTTTCGGCCCACGCAATACTGAGTCTCGATACAATTCGCTGCAGCCGTTCTCCGTAGAGAGAACGTCGCTCGTAGGTGTTTCGCGGCCGCTCGTCTCCCGTCGGGCGTTCGATCGCGTAATCGAATGAATCGGTGCGCCGGTCGAGACCGTAGCGAACACCGAGGAGGCGATGATACCAGAGCGCCTCTTCGATGACGTCGGGCGCATGCGTCGGGCCTGATATTTCAAACTCGAGTCCATGCCGTTCGAAGACGAAACCGCCATCGGTACGGGCGCACCCCAGGGAGAGCTTCGATGCAATTTCTTCGATTGCGTTCACGCCTGGATCTCTCGAATGTAGGTCTCCTCATGCCAGTGCACAAAGGTGTCCTCGAAGCCGTCGTAGAGGTGGGTTTCGATGCGCTGCAGGGCCCCGTCTTCGATATCGAAGAGGTTGAACGAGCCCGCGAATCGAGGGTTACTATATTCCCGAACCGAGGCGCTGCCTGCCTCACAGATGAACATGGTGCCGCTGCCCGAGAGGTGAGGCAGCTCCTGAGTCGAGATGTGATGGTTGTGGCCGTGGATCACCAGATCGACACAGCCTTTGCGCACCATCCGAAGTACCTCGCGCTCATTCAAGAGTCTGCGCGAGCGCTGTACGCTGGCGTGCTCGAATGGCGTGAGGGGATGGTGAATCATAAACACCGTAAATCGATTGCGGATCTCGGGGTCTTCGAGCAGCGCCGCACAGGCGTCGAGTTCGTTCTGACGAATCACACCCGTCGCGAAAAATGGTGGTGTCGCCTTTCCAGAGTTCATCCCGATGATGGCAACCTCTCCGCGAAGGTGTACGAACGGGTAGCCGGATTCCTGCTGGTAGGCAGGCATATCGCTGTGCAGAAACTCTTCGAAATGACGCTCGAAACGCCTCTCACGCTCGACTTCGTACGTATAATAGTCGTGATTTCCAGGAATCACGCTGACGCGCTCGAGAGGGTCCGGGACTTCTTCGAGTACCTCTCTGGCCGCCTGAAACTCAGAATCGAGAGCAAGGTTGGTGAGGTCTCCCGTGACGCAAATATGGTCGACCTCGAGCTCTTCCAGACGCTTCACGGCGTGTTCGACGACCGCACGTGAATGCGAGTCTGAACGGTTGAAGAGGAGATTCGCTCCTCCGACGAGGCGTTTATTCAAGAAATCGATTGGATTGGGTGGGCCCTCCATGTGGAATACATGGAGGTCCGAGATATGTCCGATCCGCATCAGAACTCCCGTGGCCGCTCAGGGCCCAATGGTAATGGCGACAGACGTGATGTTGTTGGTCCGATTCGTATCGGTGAGGATCGAATTCGGATCCACCTCGATATGCAAGTACGCCTGACCGGCGCCAGCGCTCGAAGGTACGTTCAGCCGCTCGTTCAGACTCACGGATGTATTGCCTGCGACGTCGCTCGAGAAAAACGAGCCCAGCGAGATATCATTCGTCGGATCCGGCGTGGCCTGGGTCCCAAAGAAGATCTGATATTCAGGGGCAATCGCGGTTGTTGCGCCGAGATTGGAGATGTCGAGACCCAGTCGTATCTCGTCGTTTGGCAGGTAGGTTCCAGGTCCGATCACGGCGTTCTGGGGCGCGAGGTCGATTCCAGCAAGCCCATCCGCTTCGACGCGATAGGTGACATTGCGCTGACTGCCGCCAACGGTCACCTGGACATAATATCGCCCCGAGCTTGGCGCCGTGTAGTTGGCGATCTCTGCTATCGGAACACCGGGGGCGGTCTCTTTATTGGGGCCGGGAGTCTGGGTGGGTAGATAGAGCTGAACACGCAGGGTGCCCGGCTGGGTCGATGGCTCTTTGATGCCGCGGAAGCTCACCGTTTGCCCTGCACTGAGGTCGACGTAATAGAAGTCGGTATCCGCCTGCGGGCATCGGTCCATGGCAAAGGACTGACCGGCGGCTGCAAGCAGACTCGAGGCCGTTGCAAAGGTGTCATTGGTTTCGAACGCCCCATCACACTGAAGCGAGGGGTCTACATCCTGGACCTCGAGGTCGAGTTCGTACGAAAGCTCGACGGTCTGACCCGGCAGAGCCTGAACACGAACCTGCACGAAATAACATTGTGCGCCATTCACGTAATCGACACCCACCTGCTCGGTGCCTCCGACGCCGGCCGAGCTGTCGATTTCGGTCGTTTCCTGATCGTGTAGGAAAAGATCGATGTCTCCCTGATTGGCGTCGAACGTCGCCGTTGCCGTCAAAGTCTGCGCATCGTCAGGACAGACGCGATAGAAATCAGGCGCCGCGGTGCACGCGATCAGATTACTGTACGAGCCTGCCGTGAGGTCCTCGGCCTCAGCGAATGAGTCGTTGGGTTCCAGCGGGTCGAAGCACTGCCGGCCCACCGTGATCGGTCGCGAGAACGCGACGTTATTGCTGGTATCGGTCTCGACCAGATTGCCGAGCGGGTCGAGCACGACCGCCAGGAAATAGTCGCCATCCATCAGCGACGGCGGCAGCGTTGCGCCGATCGTTCGATCGCGGAAGGTGCCTCCGGGAACGGGGCCCGCAGCGTCGTTCGCGAGCTCGACATCGTCGGCATCCCCGATGATCTGATTGGTCGATGCAATGACCCGTGCATCGAAGCTCGTCGCGTCCTGCTGCCCGACGTTGTAAACCCGGTAGCCGATGTCGACGACCGCGCCCACTGAGAAGAACGAGCGAGTCGGCACGGTGACATCCCGTGCGATGACGTCGACGGTCGCGACCTGCGGGAAAACGTTGACGTCGAGTGAGTAGAGGTTGCGGTCCATCGAATCCTCGCCGCAGACGCGGATGTAGTAATTGCCCGCACCGGGCACGAGGAAGGCTCCTACATTCTGAGTGTCTTCGGCCGCCGATGAGTCGAGGGTCTGCACGCCGGATGGGTCAAAGAGCGAAGTCACCAGGTCGCCCTTGGACGAGTCGAGCGAGGTCGTTACGACGAGGCTGTCGTTGGCGGCCAGCGGGATTTCGAAATAGTCGCAGCTCCCGGCTGCGCAGAGCGCGGCGTCGGTGACACCGGGTGCCAGCGAAGCTGCATCGCCAGTCGTATCGTTGGGCTCGAACATGTCTTCGACGCAGGCACAGAATGTACCCGAGACCACTTGTTGGTTATTGCCCGACGCCCGATTGTTGTTCTCATTGGTTTCTGGCAGGGCATCGTCGACGTCGACCTCGACGCCGTACGCGTATCGTTCGACGAAATCGTCGCAACTCGCCTCGCGCTCGATCACGATAGTTTCACATTCGCCCGGGTTGATATTCGGGATGTCGAACGACGCGATCGGATCTGCCATGAAGTCGGGCTGATTGCCGGCTGTCTTGAAGAGGTTGCCGCGTGTCGAGCCGGTGGGATTGGAACCACCGCCGCAAACGATGACTTCGACGTCGAAGAGATCGCCTTCATCGACCGTCGCGGGCAGGTCTAATGCATCGACGCGCAGATCGACATCGGCCTCGTCCGTGATCGTGATGGGGTCGGGGAAGACCGACGAATTATTGCTTCGGAACGGCTCCTGAAGGGCGTTCGTCGGGTCGCAGACCAGATAGAGATAGTAGACGCCCGGGTCGTAGAGTCCGGGAACTACGACCGGGCGATCGATGTCGAGTACTTCTTCCGAAGCCAGGGTCGGAATATTGATATTCTCGAGCCGTGGATCGTTCTGGGTGTCGATTCGTGGTTCGCTCCCGAGATAGATGGCGCAGAAGAACGATCCCACATCTTGCGTGCCCTGATTTTCGATGGAGGCCTCTACCTCGAGCGTTCCGTTCAAGAAGGTGCTCGATGGATTGACGGCGAACGAGTTGACGACGATATCAGGGCCTTCGACGGGCTCATCACTGACGACGATCGGATTTACAGACACCAGTAGGTTGTCTTCGGGGTTGGCATCCTCATAACCCACTTCGGTCGAGTCGACTTCGACGATCACCCAGACCTCGAGCTCCATGCCTGCGGGAGGTGTGAGCGCCGAGTCGAGCACGATACCATCGGGGCCTACCGTGCCTTCGTCGCCGGCAAAAACGTTCTCCGGTTCGCTGGTGTCGACCAGGAGGTCGGCGTCGTCGAGGTTCGGATCACCGATGGAGAGATAGGTGTTCACGACGACGTCAAATGCGTCGACGCTTCCACGATTGGCCAGCACGAAGGTCCGGTTCAGCGAGTTCAACTCCGGAAACGCGCGATCGGGTTGCACGAAGAGCTGACTTGCTACCAGGTCGGGCGCTGAATCGCTGATGTTTTCAATACGAACCGCCGTCGTACTGACGGCGAGATTATTCGTTCGATCGGTATCACCGACCTTCGAGTCTGGATCGACCAGGGCCACCACGAAATAGTCGCCGCTGGCGACCTCTTGAGCAACCGTCGCCGTCCCACCGACCGAGCGAACGGTGTCCGTTGGGATGACGGGCTCGTCTTCGATATCGGATTCGACCGTGATGAGTTCGAGAGCCGTGAGCATATCGATATCGTCGGCTGTCACGTCGGGCGATTCGGCGAGGTAGAAGCCGACCTCGAACGGAGTCTGCACATCCGATGCTCTTGTGTTGCTAACATCGAGCGAGAGCGTGATGTCTTCGCCGGTTCTCAGATTGGCAGGTCTACCGGTGAGCGTCGTCGCCTCGAGGTCGACAGGCGATTAGTGAGTAGACGATGGAGTGCGTAGC
>CAYFTY010000184.1:0-4203 GCA_964346045.1 uncultured Bradymonadales bacterium
GTCGGAAGGGACCGTTCTTGACCATGTTCGAATGAGCTTAGAACCTGAGACCGAGCCCGGCGAAGGGTGTCGGTGTGACGGTCTGGGTGCTTTCTTCGAGGTCGGCGCGCGACGTGATGTCGAGAGCGATTCCACCGATCAGATGTGGCGTGATGCCTTCCCAATTGGCCCAGCGGACGACGATAGCGGCTTCGGTGCGAAGGCCGAGAGGGTCACTACGAAGCTGGTCAGCATCGGCGAGCAGGGTCTGGTGGCCGAGTCGAAGACGGAATGCACTTTCGAAGGGCCCCGTCAGGAACTGATACGAACCCTGGGCGCCGGCCGAAATGCGATGCAGGTCAAGCGACGAGTCGGGCGTGAAGCCATATTCGAGGTAGGGCCCCACACCAAAACCCGAGTCATGTCGCGACTCGAGCGAGAGCGCGAGGTTGTATTGGACCGCGTCGACTTCGGCGAGTGATGCGGTCGAGAAGGTCAGCTCTGGAGAGAGCTCGAGACTCCATGAACTCTCGGCGACTGGCGCGAACGACTCGACTCGGACCTGGCTATTCTCGCGACCGGCGCTGTAGCCGGCGACGAATGAGGGGCCAAACGGCGTCGAGAAGAGATCGCTTCGGAAGGCTTCGTCGACACTTCCTCGTGATTGATCGGCGCGGTCCGCATACGCAAGAGCCTGGGTACTGACCCTGGCCGGCTCGACCGGAATCGTGGCCTGCTTGTCGCCCTCACGCAGGTAGTACGGCCGCGAAGAGACAGGCTTTCTTAGCAATGCAACACGGGTCGAAACCGTGGGGTCGAGGTGCATATCGGCGTAGCGCAGTCCGCGTGCATCTTCGAGATACATGCGTCCACCATCACCTTTTGGAATCTCGAGTTGAGTTGCGTTCTTGTAGCGGTTGACGTTGGTGATCGAGCGGGCACGATCTTGTTTGGGACCTTCGACAAATACGTGGATCTTGGCCTTGGGATTGGTCACGGCAGCGTTTGCCGACACCAGATACGCTTCGATTTCGGGATAGGTCACATCACCATCGCCGTCGGCATCCGCTGCACCGAGGAGACCGCTTCGAAGCTGGTGGCTGAAGACGCCCGAACGGAATCGGCTCCACTCGTGCACTTCGGCGGCACCGGCCGTCGAAAGGATGACCCCAATGGTGGAGTTTCCGCGCTGCGGTTTCTTTGATTTCAGATAGGCCTGAAACTCGGCGTCGAAGCTCTGTCCCGAGCGGTCGTCTTTCCACGGATTTCCACCTCGTGCGCGCACCATGAAATACGCATGACAGGCGTCGATGATGAGGTTCGTATAGTCGGCGTCGAGCGGGCGAATCACCTCGCGATAGAGATCGCTTCGCTTCAGTCGGCTATCGGCGAGGCTGAGGTAGCCCTCACCCGATTCATCGACGTTTCCGTGGCCGGTGAAGACGAGAAAGAGCTCAGTCCGAACGCCGTTTTTCTTGTCGGCCTCGAGTCGTGCTTTGAGGCGCGTGACCTGGTCGCCGAGGTTGGCTCGGGTCGGCGCGTTCGTGATCGGCGCCACGTCGGGGAAGACCTTCTGCGAGTCAGCATCGAGAGTCGTTAGCAGCGCGACGTCGTCGGCGTAGCTGTCGAAAAGTTCGTAGAAGCGGGCTCCGTCATCATCTGCATAGCGAAGTGCTTCGACACCTTCGTCGAGGCTGCCGTTATTCGCGACGATGAGCGCATATCGCTTCGTCTCGGCCTGGGCGTATGCGGGTGCCGCCAGCAGGGCCAGCAAGCAGGCGAGCGCCAACAACCATGTCGTATATCGATGGTTCATCGTAACCCTCCTGGCTGGTCATTCGCCTGGGCGACCTCGAATGTCATGCTGGTTGCGGCTCCATCTCGTGGTGGCTCGAAATTCTCGCGAAAACCGTCGACGTGTTGCGAATCGGCCCATGCTTTTAGACGCGCATGGTCAATCGGGGATTCGCTAAACATGCCTTGCACTCGCACACCTTCGACGTCGTGGTTTACCGAGAGTCGAATCGTTTCGAGTATTGGTCTGGTCTCTTCGGACGCCTCGACCCGCACAGGAGCCGTCGCGACCGGATTCGGACCATACCACAATCGCTTACCGCTTTCAGAAATTCCTACAAAACCGGCGTATTTCAGGCGGCTGTCGACGTTGCGGTACGCGAGTTTGAGCTGTGCATCATGGGGGCACTGGACGACGCCGAGATCGAACTCGCTGGCTCCGCGGAAGACGACGCCTTCATCGGGCCGGTCTTCGACACAGTAAACGGCGATTTGTGGCTGATCGTAATTTGTCGGGGTTACGCTGACGGCGCTCCGAGCTCGGAAACCGTCGTCTTCGGGGATGATTGGTTGGATCATCAAGAGCACGGCTGCGGCTGCGGCGATCAGTGCTCCTGCCTGTGCGACGCGCGATGGTCGGCGATCGTCGAGGGAGATGACGTTTGCCGTGGCTGGTTCTTCAGACGTCTCTTCTTCGAGCATGGTGTCGAGCGCGCCCATGATCTGGGCGTCGCGGAAGGCATGTTCGAACTCGGTCGGCTCGTCGGTGTCGTGCAGCTCGCGGTCTGCGAATGCCAGGGCATTGAAGAACGAACGCACCTCGTCATCACCGCGCCCCGCCTCGACGACCGCGCATGCAGCCTCGGCCTCGGGCTCTTCGGCGACGAAGATTTTGGCAAGCAGTTCTTGCGGCCTATGTGCGTCTCGTTCGCTCATCATCTCTCTATCAACAACACGACCCACAAAGCCGTGAATACTTCGGCGACGTCGAGGTTTTCGATGACGCCTTCTCTTTTCAAATGCCTCAGCAATCCTTCTCGCATGAGGCGAATCTGCTTTCGCAGATCGTTACGACTGATGCCGAGTTCATCGGCCATCTCGTTCTGCGTTCGCGAACCCATCAGGTGTTCCGTCAGAATTCGCCGGTCGACCTCATCGAGCTCAGCGACAAATACCTGCAGCACGCTCGAGACCTGCGTTCGCATCGCTTCGAGCTCAGGCGAGTAGCCGGGTTGTCCGACCTCGACTTCGCGCCCCGCCGAGAGACGTTCGATCGCCTGTTCGGGGCTTTCGTCTGCGGCGGCGAGTCTGCCGACGGCGACGAAATATGATTGCTCGGTCTGCTGCTTTCGGAACCTGTCGATCACGAGATTTCTGAAAATCGTGATCAGATAGGGTCGGAAAGGTCTCGAACCGTCGTACGCCTGACGCGATGATTTGCGAAAAGCACGAATGAAACCCTCCTGGAGGACCTCCTGCAGCTCGAAAGGCTCGCGAAACCCGCGAAAACGAATCGCCTGATCTTTGCTTTTGAAGCTGAATCCCCGCCTCAAGAGATCCTCGGCTGCCTCGACGTGTTCCTGGTAGAGCGCCGCAAGTGTCTCGCGATCACCTGCCTGGAACTTCTCGACGAGCTCTGGATTGTCCTTCAGCTTCATCGGCTATGTCCGTGGACGAAACGATGCCCACAGAGCCTAATACGGATGCGGTCGTCTCGCTGGTAAATTTTTTTCGGGATTGGTTCCGTAGGTCGTGTTCGGTTCGCTTACTACGAAGTCATAACGCGACGTTTGGAGTTTTTGCAGCGGGTCGGTACGCGACGTCTGGACCTTTTCCAGCGGGTCGGTACGCGACGTCTGGACCGTTTGCAGCGGGTCGGTACGCGACGTTTGGACCTTTTCCAGAGATTCGGGACGCGACGTTCCGGACCATTCCAGAGATCCGGAACTCGATGTCCCTCTCCGCCGCCTTCGGCGGCACCGCTCACCCCAACGGTACTACCTCGCGCAGCAAGCTGCGCTCAGGGCGCCCATGGGGAGAGGATTCTCCTCCCGATGGTCGGGGTGGTGGCTTCATGACCAGGGTCGGCAGTGCGTCACCGGAGTGGCTTCATGACCAGGGTCGGGAGGACATCACCGGCCGGAGTGGCTTCATGACCAGGGTTGAGGGTTCGGCGCACCGTGCATAACCTCACGGCACGGAACGACTTACTTCAAGTGAGGGAACTTCTATGTCGATTCGACAGCTAAACTCGATCGTCGTCGCATGCTTTCTTGCGCTCGCCGGTTGTTCGGACTCCACCGAGGACAACAACGTGGTTCCGAACAACGCCAACAACGCCAACAACACCAACAACACCAACAACACCAACAACCCCAACAACACCAACAACACCAACAACACCAACAACACCAACAACACCAACAACAC
>CAYFTY010000184.1:4303-5965 GCA_964346045.1 uncultured Bradymonadales bacterium
ACAACACCAACAACACCAACAACACCAACAACACCAACAACACCAACAACACCAATAACGGTACCAACCAGCTCACGGTCGAGGCGCTCGAGACCGGTGGTCATGGGGTCGTACTGCGTGCAAACCCCGTCGAAACGGGCCTGCAGGCGGTCGTCATGGACTTTGCCAACGGCGAGGTCATCTACGAGACGCCGACCGAGTTCGTGCTCTTCAATGTCGATGTCAGCGCGGACGGCAGCCGACTCGCCTTCGGTGGCAGAAGTGGCCAGAATCCGAATCAGGTCTACACCGTCGACCTGCCCGACGGTGATCCACAGCCCGTCGGACTTCCCGGAGCGAACGCGCAAATTCTGAGCTCGATCATGCTCGACATGAGCGAGGACGGCAGCACGATTCTCTACAACTGTCTCGGGACGAGCGATGAAGGGTCGATCGACTCGACATGCCTCTGGAAAGACGGAACCGCGAGCGATCTCGACCCCGACGGAGATATTGCTGGCTCGAGTGCAGCCGAGCTGACCCCCGACGGCTCAATCGCCGCAGTACGGAATAGCAATCTGATCTACGAGCTCGATGTTGGCGCAACGAGCTGGACCGAAGTCTACGACTACGACAACCCGCCGATGGCAGGCTACCCGAATGCAACCGCGCAGGGTGGTGTATCGATCTCGGACGACGGCGAAGTCATCGCGTTTAGCGGCAACGACGAGAGCGGCGAAGACGTATTGCGAGCGGTCGTCGTCATGGGCCCCGGAACTGAAATGGGACTCGCCAACGATCCGGTCGAATTCGCTGCGCGTGGGGGCGGAATCTCACTCTCTCCCGACGGAACTCGGGTCGCGTGGAACAACACCGGACGTTTGAAATGGTTCGATATCGGGAACGAAGACACGTTGAACACCATCGATGGCGAAGTCTTCAACTCGCCATTTTTCGTCAATGACGATGCGATCGCACATTATTTCGTCGACGACGAGACCGAGGACTTCGAGGTCCGATACTCGGAGATCGGTGAAGAGACGGTCGTGATCGCCTCGGGGCCGGATGGCGCCGAAGACATCGCGGGCGACACGTTCCAGATGGCGCAATGACGCTCGCGCTGCGAGCCCGATGCGTTCTCTTTAGCCACCCTGGGTGGCCCGAATGATTTCGATGCGGTCTTCGTCTTCGAGCTCGACATCCGCCCAGGTCGAGCGCGGGACGACGTGGTCGTTTCGGGCGAGGGCAACGCCGCGCGTCTGCTCGATGTCGAGCTCGTCGAGCAGGTCGGCGACGGTGAGGTCGTCGCTGCATTCGCGCCATTCTCCGTTGATCTTGAGTCGCATGTCAGACTCGTACTCCGGCAAAGATGGCAGCGGCGACGCAGGCAACGGTGATCACAGTGGCGACCTTTTTCTGTCGCTCGTAGATCTTCTCGGGCGCGAATTTCACCTGCAACCAGGCCCGAATCACGAAGGCCGCGAGCGGCAGTGTCAGGGTCGGGATCGGACCAAAGGTCTTGATACCCTGCCCCTTGAGATAGAGCACGACGCCAAAGAGGGCGATCGTCGCGACGAGTCCAATGGTCGCGGTTCGTGTATAGAGATCAGTCGTGTCAGCCATTTCAACCTCCGCGCTCTTGTTACGACGTGGAGCAGCGCCGGACAAGTGATATGAGGCATC
>CAYFTY010000184.1:6065-7405 GCA_964346045.1 uncultured Bradymonadales bacterium
GACCAACCTGGATCCCGCTCTCCCCGCTCCAACCCAATTTCTCGCTCAACTGAATGGCGGGTGAGTCCGGGGAGGGTAACCAGCTACCGTCTCTCTTGTACATGGGAGCCGTGAAATCTCGGAAACGAGGTCTCCCGGTACCTGGTTTTAGCCATCGCGGAATCCGAGTCCGTTTCAGAAGGCGAACAAGCGGAAGAAGTGGAGGAAGTTTCTCGCACTTGTCATCCGGCGAGTCGGCGAGCATGATTCAGTCAGGAGACACACATGAGCGACACATTCAAGGTCGGAGATTACGAGTTCGAGAGCCGGCTTTTGCTGGGTACGTCGGGCTTTGCGAATTACCAGGTTTTGCTCGATGCGCTCAGGGCGGGCGGCACCGAGCTGGTCACGGTGGCAATTCGACGGCTCGACATCGAAGCCTCGAGCGAGACCGGGATCATCGACATCCTGAAGGACGAGTTCAAGATCCTGCCGAATACGGCCGGTTGCTACACGGCACGCGATGCAATTCTGACCGCCGAGCTTGCCCGCGAGGCGCTAGGCACGGACCTCGTCAAACTCGAGGTGATCGGCGACGACGAGACGCTGCTGCCCGACGGCGAAGAATTGCTGAAGGCGGCGAGAGAGCTTGTTCGTGGCGGATTTACGGTGATGGCGTACTCGAACGACGACCCGATCCTCTGCCGCAAGCTGCAGGACGCGGGATGCGCCGCTGTCATGCCGCTGGGCTCGCCGATCGGCAGCGGGATGGGCATCCGCAATCCCTATAATTTCCAGATCATTCGCGAGTATCTCGAGGTGCCGATGCTGGTCGACGCCGGCATCGGTACAGCGTCTGAAGCGGCGCTGGCGATGGAGCTTGGCTGCGATGGGGTTTTACTCAACAGCGCGGTCTCGGGCGCAAAGAAGCCGGCGATGATGGCCGAAGCCTTCAAAAAAGCGGTCGAGGCCGGACGCTCGGCCTACCTCGCCGGGCGCATTCCGCGGCGCTTTTACGCAAAGGCTTCGTCGCCGACCGAAGGATTGATCGAAAGCAATTCGGGCGAATGAAAAAGGACCTCCCGCGGCTCTACGTCATCGCTGATTGGGACGCAGCGGGTGGCGAAGAAGAAGCACTTCTCGAAAAGGCGATGGCGGCCGCCGAAGCGGGTGCGCGACTCTTTCAATGGCGCGCCAAGAACCTCTCCACGGGCGAGTTTTACAGGGTCGGCAAAGAACTGACCGTGAGGCTCGCGGGATACGGTGCCACGTGCCTGGTCAACGATCGCGCCGACATCGCCTTTGCCCTCGACGCCGACGGCGTTCATTCGACGAGCGACGGCATGCCCGTCGACGCTATC
>CAYFTY010000185.1:0-7346 GCA_964346045.1 uncultured Bradymonadales bacterium
CTTCTCGCCGATCTTCTTCGCGAATATGATCTTCAGTCAGACTTTCGCGCATACCGAGATGGCGGCGCATTCGTTTGGCTGGAATATCCTGGGCATGATGATCGGCGGCACGATCGAGTATTCGTCGATGCTTCTCGGCTACCAGAACCTGGCCATTGTCGTCGCCGCTTTCTATGCGCTGGCGTTCGTGACGACCTGGCGCGGCTTACCAGAGGCCACGGCCGCCGAGGCTTAGCCCGCCTTCGCAAGATAGCTGGCAAAGAGCGCGATGGACTCGATCTGCGGGTAGTCTTTTTCGGGGACTTCGACGCCGGTCTCGTCGGCGACCTGCTCGAGAATGTCGAGAAAGTCCATCGAGTCGATACCAAGTGCCTCTCGAAACGAGGCCTCGTCTGAGATCGAATTCGGGTCGGTATCGGGTGCCACGTCGAGGATCGCTTCGATAACGGTCTGGCGGGCTAGCTGTGCATCCATCTTCATTCCTTCAGGCTTTCGGGGTCTTGTAGATAGCCTTCGACAAGCTGCAGAAAGCGCGCGCCGACGAGGCCGTCGGAAACACGATGGTCACCGCTCAAGGTCAGGTCGACACAGGTGCGAACACCCACCATGCCGTCGTGGGCGATGGCAGTCTCACGCGGGCTTCCGATGCCCACGATGGCGACCTGCGGCGGGTAGATTACACCATAAACGGTGTCGACCCCGAGGTCTCCGAGGCTTGTGACGGTGATCGTCGATTCGGTCATCTCAGACGATTTCAATTTGCCGCGGCGCACACGCCGAACCAGGTCTTTGATGGCAGCCATGGTCTCGTCGAGATTCTTGTTGGCCGTGTCGAGAATGGCTGGAGCGACGACTCCGCCACCGCGCATGGCGATGGCAAATCCGACGTTCACGGCACTCGACGGTTCGAATCGACCGTCTTCAAAGAGACCGTTCATCTCGGGGATTTCGGCCGCGGCGAGTGCCACGGCTCGTGCGGCGAGCGCGCCGAATACGAGGCGTTCTTTGACCGAGCGACCCTCGTTTTCGGTGGTCAGCCAATCGAGAGTCTCGGTGACATCGACCTGACGCTGCAGGTAGTAGTGCGGGATTTCACGCTTCGAGCGCGCCATGGCTTTGGCGATTGCGTCACGCAGCGGATCCTGGCGTTCGCTCTCTTCGGCTTTCTCGGTGGAGGTGTCGGCGCTCACCTTGCCGACGGGGCCGTCGGCGCTCCGGGCGATTGCCCGTTCGACGTCTTTTTTGGTGACGGTGTCGTGTTCGCCAGTCGCCTCGATGGAGTCGGGGTCGATTCCCTCGGCCTCGGCCATATTTCGGGCGACAGGGGTGATGCGGTGGTGGTGATGCGGCTCGGCGGCTTCGAGGTCGGCGAGTTTGATGGCTCCACCGGGGCCGGTGCCCTGAAGAGCTGCGAGGTCGATGCCGAGCTCTGCTGCGCGTTTTCGCGCGGCTGGCGATGCGAGGCCGGCCCCCAGGGCAGGTTTCGGCTCGATATCGCTCTCGCTCTCGATATCGTTCTCGGGCTCTGGCTCCAGCTCGGTCTCGATATCGCTCTCGCTCTCGATATCGTTCTCGGGCTCGGTCTCGCTCTCGCTGACGGTTTCAGTTTCGGTCTGGGTCTCAGGCTCGCTCTCGTTCTCGGGCTCGGTCTCGGACACCGGAGTCTCTACGCCGGTATCAATCAGGGCGAGCACCTCGCCGACCGGCACCCTGGCGCCTTCCTGCACTACGATCTCGGTCAAGGTCCCGGACTCCCAGACCTCGACGTCGATATCGCCTTTGGCAGTCTCGATCTCGCAGATCACGTCGCCCTTTTTGACCTCGTCTCCGACGCCGTAATTCCATTTTGTGAGCACGGCGCTCTCCATGTCGGCGCCCATCGAAGGCATCTTGAATTCAAACATCACCTTTCACCGTTGCGAGTGCAGAAGCCACGATTTCATCGACCTGTGGGATCGACGCCTGTTCGAGGTGCGTCGGATACGGAATTGGCACCTCCTTGCTGCAGACGCGCTGCACAGGTGCATCGAGGTGATAAAAGGCCTGCTCCATGATGCGGGTTGCGACCTCGGCCGAGAGCCCACCGCTCTTCCAGCCTTCGTCGACGATCACGGCGCGCCCGGTCTTTTTGACCGAAGCCATGATCGTCTCGTCGTCGAGCGGGCGCAGAACGCGCAGGTCGACAACCTCGGCGCTGACACCGTGGTCGGCCAGCTCTTCTGAGGCATCCAGCGCTTTGAAGAGAGTTCCGCCGTAGGCAAAGATGGATACGTCGTTACCCTCGCGCATCACGTTCGCCTTCGAGATATCGACCGGTCCGGCTTCGTCGGCGAGCTCTCCCTCGCGATTGTAGAAGCCCGCGTATTCGAAGATCAGCACCGGGTCGGGATCTTCGAGCGCCGTCCACAACATGCCGCGCGCGTCTTCCATCGTGGCCGGAGTCACGATCTTGATGCCAGGTATATGCGCATACCAGCCCTCGAGACTGTGCGAGTGCTGGGCGGCGAGCTGTTTGCCTGCTCCGGTCGCCATACGTATGACGACGGGCACATTGAATTGGCCGCCCGACATGTGCAGATAGAGCGCGGCCGTATTCATGATCTGGTCGAGTGCGAGCAGGCTGAAGTTCACGGTCATGATCTCGACGATCGGCTTCATACCGCCCATCGCAGCGCCGATACCGGCGCCGGTAAACCCCGATTCTGAGAGCGGGGTATCGCGAATCCGTTCGGGCCCAAACTCGTCGAGCAGGCCCATGCTGACTGCGTAGCAGCCGCCATAGGCTCCGACGTCTTCGCCCATCAAGAAGACCTTCTCGTCGCGGATCATCGCGTCGCGAATCGCCTGGCGACATGCTTCTCTATAAGTCGTCTTAGCCATGATTCACGCCTCCTTCGGCGAATAGACAAATTTCTCGAGCTCCTCGACGGGCTCCCACTCGGAGTTTTCGGCGAACTGAACCGCTTCTTCGATCTCAGCTTCGGCGCGCTTTTCGATGGCATCAACCGCTGCGTCGTCGAGGTGACCAGCGTCTCGCAACACCTTCTCGAATCGCGGGATCGGGTCGCGTTCTTTCCACTGCTCGACCTCGACCTTTTCGCGGTAGAGCTCGGCATCGAACATCGAGTGGGCCTTGAATCGATAGGTCTTGAACTCGATCAAGTGAGGGCCCGCACCATCGCGAAGGGCCGCGATGGCCTGACCTGCAGCCGCCTCGCAGGCCAGCACGTCCATGCCGTCAACCTGTTTGGACATCAGGTTGTAGGCCGACGCCTTGAGATGGATGTCGGGCTGTGATTCCGACCGATCGAGCGCCGTGCCCATCGCGTAAAGGTTATTCTCGCAGCAGAAAAGCACCGGAAGCTCCCACAATGCCGCGAGGTTCAGCGATTCGTGGAACTCGCCCTCGGCCGACGCGCCCTCGCCAAAGAAGCATACCGTCGGGCGATGAAGGCCCTGCATCTTGTCGGCCAATGCCAACCCCACAGCCAGCGGCAAACCACCACCGACGATGGCGTTTCCGCCATAGATGCGATGCTCTTTCGAGAAAAGATGCATCGAGCCGCCGCGACCTCGCGAACAGCCGTCGATCTTGCCGTACATCTCGGCCATGATCGAATTCATCGGCATGCCCTTGAGCAGCGCGTGACCGTGTTCTCGATAGGTCGCGACGATTGCATCGTCTTGCTCGAGGTGTTCCATCACACCGGTCGCGATGGCCTCTTCGCCGATGTAGAGATGCAAAAAGCCGCGTATCTTCTCTTGCATGTAGAGTCGCGCGCAGCGCTCCTCCATACGGCGCACGCGCACCATATTCTCGTAGAGCCTGAGGCCCTTTTCTTTTTCGATCGTCATTGGCCGCTCTCCAGGGTCGAAGTGTCGCCTTCCGGAAGCCCGAGCTCACGGGCTTTCAAAAGACGTCTCATGATCTTTCCGCTGCGGGTTTTGGGCAATTCGTCGACGACGTCGATCTTGCGCGGTGCCACGGCCGAACCGAGCTTTTCACGCGCAAATTTCTTGAGATCGCGCATCGTCGATTTGTCGGCTTCATAGCCAGTATTCAGGGTGATGAAGGCCTTGACGATTTCACCGGCGACGTCGTGTGGAATACCGATGACGCCGGCCTCGGCGACGGCCGGATGCTCGATCAACGCACTCTCGACCTCGAAGGGCCCGATGAGGTGCCCCGACGATTTGATGAGGTCGTCGGCGCGTCCGACGAACCAGAAGTAGCCGTCCTCGTCGCGGTAGGCGATATCGCCCGAGCGGTACCAGTCTCCATCGAAGCTTGTTTCGTATTTCTCGGGGTTGTGAAGGTAGCCTCGAAACATCGAGGGCCAGCCGACTTTGAGTGCGAGTTCGCCCTCGAAACCGGCCTCATCGACAGGACCGACTCCACGCTCGTCGGCGGGCAGGATGGCCGCCTCGATGCCTGGCATAGGCCGCCCCATCGAGCCGGGTTTGATATCCATCGCCGCATAATTTGCGACCATGATTCCTCCGGTCTCGGTCTGCCACCAGTTGTCGTGAATGGGCAGACCGAGCACTTTCTGGCCCCAGACCACAGCCTCGGGGTTCAGCGGCTCGCCGACGCTCGCCACAAACCTCAGGTTGGTCAGCTCGTATTCTGCAGCCATCTCGCCGCCTGCTTTCATGAGCATGCGAATGGCTGTGGGCGCGGTGTACCAGACGTCGACTGCCTCTTCTTGCAGAATCTCGTACCAGCGCTGCGCCGAGAATTCGCCCTCGTCGATGACCATCGTCACGCCGTTCGTGAGCGGGCTGATGATGCCGTACGAGGTGCCGGTGACCCAGCCTGGGTCGGCCGTGCACCAGAAGATGTCGCCCGGCTGCAGGTCGAGCGCAAATTGTCCGGTAATATGGTGCGCGATCACGGCCTGGTGTACGTGGATGGCGCCTTTGGGCTTACCCGTCGTGCCGCTCGTGAAGTGCAAGAGCGCCATGTCGTCGGCTGCCGTCTCGACGATCTCGAACTCGTCTTCGGCTTCGTCCATCAGCGCCTGATAATCATGCGTGCCGGGGACATCGGTCGGCTCGTCGTCGACCAGAATCACGAATTGCAGGCTCTCGAGCTCGTCGCGAATCGGCTCGACCTTTTCGAGGTAGAGGTCCTTTGTCGTGACCAACACGCGCCCGTCGCCACCATCGATTCGCTGGCGAATCGGCTCGGGCCCGAACGCCGAAAATAGCGGGCTGAAGACCGTGCCATTTTTGAGCGCCCCCAGCATCGCGATATAGAGCGGAGGCGTACGTCCCATCAGCATGAAAAGACGGTCGCCCTTTTCGACGCCGAGGCTGCGCAACGCATTGGCAAAACGATTGGTGAGCCGCGAGAGCTCGCCGTACGTGATATCTTTGCGCTCGCCGCTCGAGCCAATCCATCGCAGCGCGAGCTGATTTTTCCGGTCGCTCTCGGCATGTCGGTCGACGGCTTCATACGCGATATTGATCTTGTCGTCGCCCAGCCAGTCGAGCTGCGAAGCGGCCTGCGTCCAGTTGAAGCGCTGGCGAGTCGCTTCGTAATCCTCGAGATTGTGGCGGCTTGCTACCTCGGGATTCTTACCAATCGTGGGATAGTCCATGCACTCCTCAATGATTTTTCTCGTCTGGTGAGGAGAAAAGCAACGGACGTGCCAATGCCGGCTCCAATCAAACGAATGGCACTATATCTAGTCCTCAGCGAAATCCGTCCTTCGTCGCGCGCTGGCGAAAGACGCAATATTTTCAGACACCTGAAAGGAATGCATAATTTGCGCGCCGCCGCTGACATGAGTGACACATCAACGACGAACCCATGGCCTCGCGAATGCGCTCGGCTGCTTCTTCGAGTTCGTCGCGGGAGACATCGCTGTCCTGCCTGTCGAAGTCGAGGTCTCGGGCATCGTCGATGGATACGAGATGAATGTGCGCGTGAGGGACCTCGAGCCCGGCGATCATCTGCCCGCCTCTCGGGGTCCATGAGGTCATCAAGATATTGCTCCAGAGAATCTTATATGGTCCCATTCGAATCCGTAGAACCTACGCAGATCGCGTTCAGGGCGTGACACGCCGTTTCGTGGACCGGTGTGTTAGATTGGTTACCGGCATACATAGGCTCGCCCCCACGTGCAGTCGGTCTCTTGCGAGCGACTCGGATTGAACACCTTATTGATCCCGAGCGCGGATCCGCGATACACCTTCGTCAGCCATAAAACCCAACCGAGAGACTCATCATGCAAGACGCTTATATTCTCCACGCGGGACGAACCGCGATCGGCCGACGTAAAGGAATGCTCAGCAAGACTCGCCCCGATGATCTGGCGGCGGCCTGCCTCGAGGGGCTGGTCGACCGCGCTGGGTTCGAAAAAGGCGAGGTCGAAGACATCGTGATGGGATGCGTCACGCAGATCGGCGAGCAGGGCTATAATATTGGCCGCATGGCGCCGCTGATCGCTGGGTTTCCGGTGACCACAACTGGAACCACGGTGAATCGCATGTGCGCATCGAGCCTGCAGGCCGTGAATTTCGCAGCGCAGGGTGTGATGAGCGGCATGCACGACCTGGTGATCGGCGCGGGCGTCGAGTCGATGTCACGCGTTGCGATGGGCTCAGACGGCGGGCCCATGAGCGAAGAGCTGCTCGACCGTTTCGACATCATCCAGCAGGGCCACTCGGCCGAGCTGATTGCGACGAAGTGGGAGATCTCGAGGCAGGACCTCGACGAACTGGCGCTCGAATCGCACAGGCGCGCGCTGCACGCCATCGACGAGGGTTATTTCGAGCGTGAAATTCTGCCGGTCGACGTGCCGAACCCCGAGGGCGAAGGCACGATCGAATTCAAGGTCGACGAAGGGCCACGACGCGGCACGAATATGGAGAAGCTCGCGAGCCTCAAGCCGGCATTTCGTGACGACGGCGTGATCACGGCGGCGGCATCCAGCCAGATTTCAGACGGTGCAGCCGCCGTGCTCGTGGGATCGCAAGCAAAAGGGACCGAGCTAGGGCTGAAGCCACGCGCGAAATTCATCAGCATGGCGGTCGCCGGAGTCGACCCGACGATCATGCTCACCGGCCCGATCCCCGCGACGCGCAAGGCGCTGAACAAAGCAGGCCTCGAGCTCAACGATATCGACCTCTTCGAAGTCAACGAAGCCTTCGGTTCGGTCGTACTCGCCTGGGCTCGGGACATGCAGCCGAACGACCCCGACGCATTGCTCGAAAAGACCAATGTGAACGGCGGCGCGATGGCACTCGGCCACCCGCTGGGCTGCTCGGGCGCGCGCCTGGTCACGACGCTGCTCTACGAAATGGAGCGACGCGACGTCCAATACGGGCTCGCCACGCTC
>CAYFTY010000186.1:0-7337 GCA_964346045.1 uncultured Bradymonadales bacterium
GCATGCTCCTGCAGCTCGACGGACATGTGCTCAACGACTCATGGGTCGAACAGTCGTATCACGAATTCGAAATCATGAGCGATATCTCAGGGCTCGAACGCATCGAGGTCGTCCGAGGACCCAACTCGGTGCTCTACGGCTCGGGCGCGTTCCAGGGTGTGATCAGTCTGGTCTCTCCAGCGATCGACGCGCCCTATTCTCCGAGTAGCGTCGGGGTCTCGGCGGTCGATGACGGGACTTTCAGGGCATACGGCTACGCGCGCCAACCCTTTGAGGGCGGCGGCCTACAGCTCTCGGCCTCTGCCGTCACGCAGCAGCCCCGTGACTTCGTCTCCGAGGCCCGAATCGGCTCGACCGACAACCCACGAGGAATCGCAGAAGACATCGAAGAGCTCGATGCCTACACCCTGCGCGCCAATGGCAAGCTCGGTGATTTCGAGCTGCGTTCGTTCCTGCACGAGCGCGATCGCGGCGTACCTTCGGGTGCTTACGAGACCATCTACGGCGATGGGCGCACCAGCGAGCGCGATCGGCGTGGGTTCATCGATCTTCGGTGGGCTCGAAGCTTCGACGATCTCGAATTCGATGCACGCGCCTATTACGACCACTATGAGTACCGGGGGATCTTTCCGTATGAAGAGATCGACGGCGGAGTCTTCCAGGACAATTTCGACGGGAATTGGGGTGGGCTCGAGGCACGAGCAGCGTTCGTTCCGTTCAAGGGCGCCAGGTGGACCGTGGGCGCCGAATTCGCCCGATATTTCATCCAGAACACCGACAGCGGCAGCGAGGGTGATGGCGTCGCCCTCGACCTCGAGACCCCGTTCACGAAGACCTCGATCACGGCGGTAGCTCGCCAGGAACTCGGACGACATTTCGGGCTCTGGGCTGGCGGACGCTTCGACCTCTGGCTCTTTGATTCGCTGCCTACTGCCGACGGTGGCGACGAGTCACGCGAGCTGAGCAATATCAACCCCAGACTCGTGCTCTTCGCCCGACCGAGCGACAAGAATGTCTTCAAGGTCATCTTTGCCCGCGGCTTCCGCGCGCCATCTCTCTACGAACTCACCTACAACGATGGCGGCATAACGCAGGTCGCAAGCCCGGACATCGAGCCCGAGGCCATCTGGTCGGGCGAGCTCGAATATAGCCACCTCTTGCCCGAACGCTTCGAAGTGGTTGGCTCACTCTTTGCCAATCGTATCCAGGACCCCATCGTCCAGCTCGGTTCGGCCACACAGGAAGATCCACTCTCCTACACCAATGCAGACGTCGACCTCTGGACCGCTGGAGCCGAGTTTGAAGTACGACGCCCCTTCTTCCGTGGGTGGATGGCCTCTGCACAATATTCCTTTCAGCGCACCCGTCCCGGCTCGCTGAATGATGTCTTTTCTTCGGACGATGAGATCGCAAACTCGCCCAATCATCTCGCCGCGCTCAAAGTCGTCGCGCCGCTCGTCGGGCGCTCGCTGCAGATCGCGAATCGTCTACGCTACGAATCGCCTCGTATCGCAAGAGACGGTACGGACACGATGCCAGCCGTCCTCTGGGATTTCGTCTTCTCGGGGCAGTCGAGTGCCATCCCACTGCGCTACGCCTTCCGCATCGAAAACGTTCTCGACTGGAACGTGCGCCATCCCGTGGGCGATGAAATTCTCGACGTCACCATTCAGCAGCCCGGAAGGACGTTTTTGATCGATCTCTCGGCACAGTTCTGAACGCATGCTCTCTGACGAATTCCTGGAAAGACTCGGCGAGCTATGGCGAGTCGAACGCGACGAAGAACGCAGGCGACATGTCGAAGAACGCGAGCGGCTCACGCACGCCCAACGGGTCGAAGCCGGTGACGCTCTCGCCGGTCTGCAGGTCGATGACACAGCCTCGTCCGCCGGCAGCCGGGTGCTCGTATGGCTGGATGTCGATGCCGACGCCGTGCGTCGTTTTTCGGGAGGCGTCGGAGCTCCGGTGACGCTCTGGTGGGGTGATGACGAAACCGAGCGACTGCCGGCCATCATTTCGCGAAAGCGTCGCGGTAGACTGGCGGTCACTCTCGACGATTATCCGCCCGAACGCCTGCTGAACGGGCACTTCAACCTCGACCTCGAGGCCCCCGAGACCACGTTTCGACGAGGAGCCCGCGCGATCGAAGATCTCATGAGCTTCAAGGGCTCGAGTGCAGCGGGGAATCTGCGAGAGGTGCTCTTCGGTGATGGCGAAAACCAACGCTTCAAAGGCCAGCTCGAATCTTTCTTTGACAATCGTTTGAACGCAGCGCAGAGGCAGGCGGTCGAAGAAGCTCTCTTCACCGAGCCGGTCGCCTACATTCACGGCCCACCCGGTACCGGCAAGACCCGAACCCTCGTCGAGCTCGTACTCCAGGCACTCGAGCGTGGCGAGCGGGTCCTTGCGACCGCTGCGAGCAATGCTGCAGTCGACCACCTGGCCGAAGAATTGATCGCTGCGGGTGTCGAAAAACTGGTGCGCATCGGCCATCCGGCGCGCGTATCCGAAGAGGTCGAAGCACACTCACTCGATGCTCTGATGGAGGCAAAACCCGAGTACGCGCTGGCTCGAGGATGGATGGACGAAGCCCGAGAGCTGCATCGCCGACTCGGTGTCCGAAAAGAACGCGGCAACATCAGTCGCGACCAGAAACGCTCGATGTACCTCGAAGCTCGACAACTCATGTCGGACGCCCGCGACCATCTGAGCCGAATCGAAGATGCAATCGTCTCTTCGGCACGCGTGATCTGCGTGACGGCATCGAGTGCAGGCTCGCGTATCCTGCGTCACGAGCGTTTTGACCTCGTCGTATTCGATGAGGCGACTCAATGCCCTGACCCCATCGCGATCATTCCTCTTCTGAAGGCGCGGCGGGCTGTTTTCGCGGGTGACCCGCACCAACTCGGTCCGACCATCTTGAGTCAGCGAGCAAGTCGCGAGGGCCTGGCCGACACGATCCTCGACCGCCATGTCCGCGACGCGAGCCAACTCGTCGTTCAATACCGCATGAATGAGCCGATCATGGCCTTCCCGTCTCGGTCGAAATACGACGAAACATTGATCGCTGACGACCTCGTTAGCTCGCACCGACTCGAAGAGCTCGGGGTCGAGAAAGACCCGCTGCGTGATGCACCGCTCGTTTTCATCGACACCGCCGGTAAAGGCTGGAGCGAGGTCGAAGGCGTCAACGATCCCAGCCTCTCGAACCCGGGCCAGGCCGAGCGCACGACCCGCGAAGTCACGCGATTGCTCAGCCGAGGCCTCTTACCGGACAACCTCGCAGTGATCACGCCCTACCGAGCTCAGGCGCGCCTCATCGGCGACCTCGTCGAGGATGAGGACATCGAAATCGACACCATCGATGCCTTTCAGGGCCGTGAAAAAGAGGCGGTGATCGTCGATCTGGTGCGCAGCAACGATTCGGGCGCGATCGGGTTTCTGGCGGATACGCGCCGCATGAATGTCGCGTTGACGAGAGCACGTCGTTTCTTGCTCGTTATCGGCGATTCAGCCACCATCGGTGGCGACCCGTATTACTCGGACTTTCTCGAAGCGGTCGAAACGCTCGGACTCTGGGTGAGCGCATGGACCGACGATGCGCCCCCGCTGGAGTAGCCCATGCAGATTGTCGTTCTTCTCTTCATCGTCGTAGCGCTCGGCTGTGCTGACGAGCCCCCGCAGGATCTACGCACCTCGCAGCCCCCAGACATGGGAGTCAGCGAAGATACTGGCGAAATTGCAGACGATGTCTCGATCGACGATGTCCCAGTGGATGCTGGCGAAGAGGCACGCCTGGCCGAATTGGTGATCGAGCCCGCTGAGCTCGTTCTCGAATTTGGAAGCACGCTGAGGCTCGACGTCACGGGACTCGATCAGAACTCCGATCCCTACCCTCTATCGTCGGTCAACTACGCAACAGACGACGAAGACGTTGCGACCGTGACGAGCAACGGAGTGCTCATCGGCGAGGCCATCGGCGACACGACGCTGAGCGTCGAATCCGAAGGCGTCGTCGCCGAGCGCGAGGTACGCATCACGGGAAGACCGATCGCCCGCATCGAAATACGTCCGACCGAGATGAACCTGGATCCGGGCGATCGGGCTCGAATCTCGGTCGACTTATTCGACGAATTCAATCAATGGATCACAGACCCGCGCGAGGTGACCTTCGCCAGCGCCGACGAGGCCGTAGCGACCGTCGACGACATGGGGTTTGTCACGGCAGTCGCTGCCGGGATGACCACCGTTACAGTCTCGGTCGCGGAGTTTGAAGAATCGGTGCAGATATCCGTGATGGGTGCCGAGATCACTGGAATCGAGGTCACCCCACCAAACGACAACCTGATCTGGCAAGAAGCCGTCCAGCTCGATGCCAGTCTGAGTTGGGATCAGGATCCCCCTGCAACGACGCCTTCGATCACCTGGTCTTCGAGTGACACGTCAGTCGCTACGGTGGACGCCAACGGGCTCGTGAGCGCGGTCGCGACCGGGAGCGCCACCATCACAGCAAGCGTCGCTGGCTTTGACGACACCACCTCGATCAACGTCGATTTCTCGCTCGACTCGATCGATGCGGGAGCCGCTCATGCATGTGCCCTGATGTCAGGCGCGGCCATCTGTTGGGGCGACAACCGCCAGGGGCAACTGGGGGCGGCCGGTGGCCCTGGCCCCATCAAGCTCGACCATGGCCGTACCTACAGCGACATCGCAACGGGTGGAGATAATACGTGCGCCATTGACGATTCGACCGGTCAAGTCTGGTGCTGGGGCTCGAATTCGAACCTCCAGCTCGGCAACACGATGGCCCCCGCGACCTCGAGCTCGACCCCGATTCAGATCGAAGAATTGGGGATCTTCCGAGTCGTCGAAGTCGGAAGCCAGGTCGCATGCGGTATCAAGACCAGCGACGAGCTCTGGTGCTGGGGTCGAGCCTCGAGCGGCATGCTCGGAAACGGCCAGACCACGCCCGATCGAGCCACACCGGTACTCGTCGGGACCTATCGCGCGGTCGCGGTCGGAGGGGACCACGTCTGCGCCATCGACTCCAACGACGAGGCCGACTGCTGGGGTCGAAACGACGAGGGGCAGATCGGCCTCAATACGACGAGCATGACGCCGGTGACCACACCCACAGCCGTCACTGGAGGCTTCACCTTTGGAAGAATAAGCCTCGGTCAGAATCACTCGTGCGGTAATACGCCGAATGGCACCCTGCTCTGCTGGGGAGACGATTCTGCGGGCCAGGTCGGCGACGCCGGCGGCCCTGGAGCTCCGACTCCGTTGCTGACTCCGTCGCCCGTACCCTTGAATCGCGTCGTGGCGGGAGGCGATCACTCCTGTGCACTCGACTTGAGTGGCGCCCTTTATTGCTGGGGGTCGCACATCAGCGGCGCCATCGCCATCATGACCACGAACGATATTCTTAAGCCGACCGCCACCAATGCAGGGCTGAATTTCTCGCGTATCACCATGGGTGAAGTATTTGCCTGCGGACTCGTCGCCGGCGTGCCATACTGTTGGGGAGACGGCTCGAATGGAGCCCTGGCGGGCGCCGCCTCGACCACCACGCCCTCACGCATCTCGCCTTTCTGATTTCGATGGCCCAGTCTGCCCCAAAACTCGTGAGCTGGGTGCTCGATAGCCAACATGAATGGTCTGATGCGGTCGTGTTTCGAGACATCGTCGTCGGGCAGGCGCTCGACGGCACACTCTGCGGATGGAGAGCCACGCCCGACGGAGATATTTCATCGCTCTGGCGCCATGAAGATACAGGCTCGACGAGTCCGCTCGCCGCAACTCGAGATCGGACCTTCGTCGTCGGTATTCACGAGGGGGTTACATGCTTCTCGGCATCTTCGGGCGAATGCCTCTGGGAGGCTGCTCTCGGAAGCAGCCCACGGGCGATCGCCGTATGCGATGACCAGCTGTGGGTGGCCTACGGTTCTAGCATCGGGATCTTCGACGAAAGCGGCAAGCTTCTCGTTGCTCAGGACATCGAAATGGAAGCGCGTTGGCTGCACGGGCGCGAAAGCACCGTCGATGCGTGGTCCCACGACGAATACATCTGCCTCTCGCGGCCCCAGGCAGCGCAGCCATCGTCGATCATGTGGCTGGCGAGGAATCCCGTTGGCATCGAAGTCGACGCGGTCGCGTTCGACCGCGACTCGGCCGTGGTACGCAAAGCCGGAGGCAAAAACCTGCGGCTCTTTCATCAATTCGATTCGGCATGGGGACAGTCCGTCGATGGCGCAGGACGGCTCGGCGAACCGGGTATCGATACTTCGCGTTCGAGAGTGCTCGCCACCCTCACCACGGGCGAAGTCATTGCGTGGGATGCTGGCTCGGGGGATATGCTCTGGCACAGCGAACCTGGCGCCGAAAGCGAAGAATTTCATCCACCTCCGGCGCCATTTTTTCTCGGCGAATACCTTATCGCTGGAACGCGCTCGGGCCTGACGAGGATCTTCGATGCCGATACGGGTCGACTTCTCGGACAGACAAAAGTCGATGACCAGCGCAGGCTGATGCCCTTCTCAGACATGCGATTTCTGAGCCTCGGCTCGGCCTTGAGAATCTACGGCTTGCAGGGATGACGAGTCTCGAACTCAATCGACGAGTTCGAAAGCGCGCAGGCCGTCGACGGGGACTACCAGAGTCTCATTGGAGTAACGCACATACCCCTCGACCGGGGCCGGCATATCGTACGCATCGATGATGACGCCCCCGTCGTAGTCGACGAGATAGAGCTTTTCGTCGGAGCATGGGAAAGCCACGTAATCTCCCATCACCGCCGGGGAAGCAGGCATCATCGCGGCGGGAGCCCCCTCGCCGGTCGCAGTCCACTGGTGGTCTCCAAAGGCGAGATCGACGCAATGCATCTGGCCGTTCAGGTCGCAGACGATCACATTTCCCCGCAGATCATCGATGATGGGATATCCAAGGTCGGCCGGCTCGGTGAAGTGATCACCATCATCCTCGACCTCGCGATCGGGCGCTTCGAACTCCCACCAGTCCGGATCTTCGTGGACGCGCCCGCGCAGGGTGTCCTCTCCATCGAGCGATGCAAGGCCAGCTCGTGCCGCGCAGAGTCCACGCATCTGGCCCGATTCACGACGCAAGACCTCGGCTTTGGCGTCTTCAGGCATGCTCATTTCGAGCAAGGTCGTCTCGGATGCGGCAAATACGCGTCTTCCAACCCGGAATGCACGTTCGCAGAGGGGCTCGATACCCACCTGTTGAATCACCGATCCGTCGCGCAGGTCGAGAATCTCACAGAATCCTTCGCAGAACAGGTAGAGCCGATACCCGGCCTCGACAACGCATCCAAAGCGGGC
>CAYFTY010000187.1:0-7315 GCA_964346045.1 uncultured Bradymonadales bacterium
GGCATCAGATCGCCCGCTCTTGGACGTGATAGAGAGAATGCCGGGATGAATGAACGCCCGTCCAATCGTGCTCAGACCAATGAGGGCCAGAAATCCGGCGATCGGCTCGACATAGGCTGCAGCAAGAAGACCCGTGCCGACCGCAATCCCCCCGACGATCGTCATGCGGCGATCTCCGATTCTCTTTGAAACGCGACCGACGCTTCCCTGGGTAAAGGCCATCAGAAGTCCCAGAGCAGCGAAGATCACGCCTACCTCTTCTTCTTGATAGCCGTATTCGGCCTCCATGAAGAGAAAGAAGGTACCTTCCATGATCGAGGCAGCGACCGTGTAGAGGAGGAAGAGCAAGAACATCTGTCGCAGCTCGACCCTCGAGGTGAGCTCGAGGATCTTCGAGATCGAAGGCCTCTGCTCACGACGCGCCTCGCGTTCCTCGGGGCTGAGCTCGGGCTCCCAGATCAGGAATGCGCCGATGATGGCGGTAAAGATGCTGAGGATGCCGGCAGCAAGGAAGGGAGCGCCAACGCCGAGGATACCGATATGATCTCCGGCAAAATAGCTAACCGCAGCGCCGACCGCGGGCCCGATCGTGAATCCGAGCCCAAAGCTGATCCCGACGACCGCCATGCCTTTGCTGCGATCCTCTTCATCGGTGACATCGGCGATGAGGGCGCTCGCCGTCGCGACGTTCCCTGCGCAGAGGCCGACGAATAGCCGTGCCAGGTAAAGCGCCAGGAGCGATGGAGCCAGCGCCGTTGCGATCTCAGCAACCGCTGCGAGCACGAAGGTACCGATGAGGATGGGCTTTCGGCCGAAACGGTCCGAGAGCGCCCCCCATGCAGGGGCCATCACGAACTGTCCCAGAGCTTGAAGGGTGTAGAGTAGCCCGACGTCGACTGCAGAGCCGCCCAGCGCGAGCGCGATCGCCGGCAGCACAGGCAGCGCGATCCCCAGCTCGATGATGTTGAGCACGAGGACCGGAAAGAGTCTCAGCAGTGGTCTGCGTTCGGACATCCTTTAGGTACGTAGCGGGAAGAGGGCTTCGGCGCCGCACTATTCACCGGCTACGCCATGGATGCAAGAGGAGAGTCGGAAATGCAGCACGGCTTGCTACACGGCGGCTTCACGGGCCATCGTTTCTTCTTCGTCTTCGAGCCGCATGACTTCGACCGCGCGGATGCGCTTGTTGTCAGCCTCGACGACCGTGAAGTGGAGCCCTTCGACCTCGTAGCATTCACCCGGCAGCGGTACGCTTCCGGCTTCGGCGAGGATCAGACCGCCCAGTGACTCGTAGTCTCTGTTGCTGGGTAGATCGACGTGGTAATAATCCGAGATTTCGCAGAGAGGTACGCGCGCATCCGCCAGAAGACGGCCGTCCCCGAGCTCGCGTAACTGCACGGGCTCGGCGTCGTATTCATCTTGAATGTCGCCGAAGATCTCTTCGATGATATCTTCGAGCGTGATGATTCCAGCGGTACCGCCGAATTCGTCCACCACGATGGCGATGTGCATGCGCTGACGCTGGAATTCGTCCAGGATGTCGGCGATGGTCTTCATTTCGGGCACATAATAGGGCTCGCGTAAAAAGAGCGCGGGGTCGAATTGCTCGAGGTCTCGATGCTCGGCCCAGTATCGGAGGATGTCTTTCGCGTAGAAGATGCCGACGATCTCGTCGATCGACTCTTCGATCACCGGCAGGCGACTGTGCCCGCATCGCACAAGCGTTTCGACGATCTCGTCGAAGGTCATGTCGCGACGCACTCCCTCGATCTGGGTGCGGGGCACCATGATCTCTTTGGCCAGCGTATCGGGAAATTCGACGACGCTGCGTAGAAGCCGCTGCTGCTGATCTTCGCTTTCGTCGCCGCGCTCCTCGATCATGAATTCGATTTCGTCGAAGGTGACCGGCCCCGGAGTGGTTCGATCGCCGCCCAGGCGCCTGAGCAGGGCCTGGGTCAGTCGCGAGTAAAGCCAGTTCAGCGGGTAGAGGATATAATACGGCGCGCGAAGATAGCGGATCGCAAGGCTGGCGACCTCTTGATAGTAGCGCTTTCCGATGGCTTTGGGGATCACCTCGGCGATGGTCAGAAGCACGAACGATGCGAACCCAATGCCCAACCATATGCCCCACGACCGATATTGAGCGACGGGGAGCAGATTGTTGACGACATCGAGTGTCAGAGCCACCGCCGTGACATATCCGACCGTCTTTCCGACGAGAATGCTGGTGATCACCATGGCACGGCGCTCGAGCCAGAGCTCCAGCCAGGTGGCTCCCTCTTCGATGAGGTGTTTGGTGCGAGCAGCACTGAGCGAAGTAAGAGCCGTCTCGGCCGCTGCGAGTAACATTGCTATGAAAACGCCGCCCGCGATGCCGAGTACTTCCCAGCGGACGACGGACCAAGATTCGGGGTCCAAATTGGTTATACCTCGAACGAGTCTTGCCAATGCCGAGACACGCCCGGCTCGCCGAAGCTAGTCACTCTGCCTTCGGCGTCAATCGAGATCTTGCCGTGTAATCAAGGATCGTAGCGACGTGACCACGGAGTGTAAATCTAAATCCGCGATTCAGCAGGGGATTTACCGACCCGGCTCTCAATTACAATCGACTACCGTCGTGCGATACGTGACGCTCGAGCCATTATTTCCGCCGAGGTCGGAGATCGTGATCTCGTATTCGACACCGGTGTCGTAATTCGGGACCTGCCAGGCGACCATGGTAAGCCCATACCCGCCTCCAGGCGTGTAGACGTCTTGCACCGGTACGTCCGATCCATCGGACACCCGGGTCATGGTCACCGATGCGTTGGAGAGTCCATATTGGTTCGAGCCGAATGACCAGTATCCGCTCAGTGCGCGCTGCGGGAAGAAGCCGGGGGCAGGGTAGGCCACATAGTCGGGGGAAGCCGAGCCGCTGCGATCGAACGCGTACATGCAGGAATACGAGTCCCGCTGCCCGAAAGCGGTCGCGCCCATGCTCGGATTGAAGCACCAGCGGCGATGGCCCAGGCTGCGCACGTTGCGGTCGGCGATGTAGAGATCGACGGAGTCTGCCGGATGACTGCGCCCCATTGCGATATTGCTCGACGATGCGCCCGCGGCCGCTTCGGATGAATAACAGGCGTAATCCATCGGAATGTTGTGAGTGAGCCCGGCATTCTCGGCCGCAAGTGTCGTCGCGCATGATTGTGTGTTCACGAGTTGGCCAGATGCGGTTGTGACGGCCGGCAGGCCCACCAGCCAGCGATAGAGCGAGAGACGGCGAAGGGCATCGGTGAGCACGTCAGCGTGCAGAACCCCGGGGTCGCAGCTATCGCCGGGCGCGACCTGCCACATGGATTGAGATTGAGTCGGGAAGTCGGCATTCCACCTGTCGCAAACCTCAGCCTGTGGGGGGGGGGGGGTGTCGCCGGGCAAAATCGCGACGCAACCGCCGTTCCCATCGTCCATGAATCCCGCATCACACGAGCACATGCCCTGATTACACGACGCGCCATAGGGGCACATCACACCCGCACACGGGTCGGCCGGCGTACAACCGCTGACCGGATCTCCGGTGAAGCCGGACTCACACTCGCACCCACCTTCCGAGCAAACCGCGTTCGCCCCGCACGTCACGTCGGCGCAAGGGTCGACCGTCTGGTTGTTGGTGTTGTTGTTGCCGCCGTTGTTCGTGGAGTTGTTCGTCGCCGAATCGTTGTTGACGACGGCATTGTTGGTCTCGCCGTTTTGATTCGAGTCGTTGTTGGTTCCAGGATTCTCGTTGTTCAGATTATTCGTATTGGCAGTGTCCGGATCCGTTTCGTCTCTCTCTTTATCTGACAGCGTGCCGGTGCAGGCCAGGGTACATGCAATGAGAAAGACGAGCAGGCGCATTACAAATCGATGCATCGAAACTCCAGATATTGGGGCGCCCCCATGGTATCGAAGACGGTCCGTTTTATCTAGCGCTGCGGCGCCGGCTCACGGGCATTTTTTCTGCGGATTGATCACGCGGGCGCCCCTGGGAGCTTTGAATTTGAAACCACTCGCGGGAAGTTTCCGATTCACCAGGGCCTTCTCGAATTCGATGGTGTTCGAATTGCCGTAGGGATCGTAGACCACCGTCTGGCGCACCTGAAACGTATCGGGGTCGAGTACGAATGCGAGCTCTTTGTATTTCGAGGTTGGCTCTTTGGGCACCAGCCGCAGTGCGGGCTTTTTCGCGGTGCTCTTCTCGGCGAATTCCACGTTGAACTCGGCGAGCAAATCACCCTGTCCCATCAGAAACTTCAGGCTCGTGGGCAGCTGGCTGTTCGAGAGGCATTGCTTGAATACCTGCTTGAACTCCGTTTCGTAGATCCAGAATGCGTTTCCATCGCTGACGTAGAGCTTTTCACGACTCTTCCAGTCGGGCGCATAATAATCCCACCGCATCATGCCTGGTTTTTTGAAGTAGACGCGCCCCTGACTCTTCTTGCTCGTGCCGGCGGCAATGTCGCGATAGGTCTGCAAGAATTTGGCCTGGAAGTCCTCGGTCTTTTTGTAGAACGCCTGTACGCGCTTTGCGACTTCTTCGGCCGAGAGTCCCTGGGGACCCTTGCCCTCAGCAAAAAGAGGCGTCGCAAAGAAAAGAGACAAGACGACTATAGAAAGCTTCATCATTCTCATCGGGGTCCTCCGTGGGGCGCCTGAATGTAAATGAGCAGGCGCCGAATGCAAGGGACGAGACGCAAACATCAGGGTGCTTGCGTATTGTTCCGATCACTTGGACGTGGCCGAGACGAGAATATGCAAAGTTCGCGACTCGACAGCAGCCACCGAGGCGCGATAGATCGGGGTGCATTCGCAGTCGTACGCAAACGAGGCAGCCGTGGAACCCAATACCAACGTCGACGTAGACGCAACCGATGTCGAACCACCCGAGGAGCCGCAGAAAATCTGGCCTCTCTTTTTGCTCGGCGTCGCACTGATGGGGCTCGGCTACTACTTCGTGTTCGTAAGCGGCGATGATGGAGTGACACTCGAGAAAGATGCCGTCGAGGCAATCGCTACGATCGAGAGTTTTGGCAAGGCTCCCAAGGGCGTCGTGCCGGCCGATGGTCCGATGCTCTTCGAGTTGAAAAAGTCGCCGCGAGTGCTGCGCTACGAACTCTCGCAGTCGACCCTGCGTGTGAGCGAGGGGGATGTGAGTGCACTGGAAACACGTGTCGCTCTCGATGCAACGGACAAGCCGATCGAAGGGCAAGGGCTGGTCTACGACCGCAGCTATGATGCGGTCGACGTCGACCTCTCGGAAAACGGCGAGGCCCTGGGCGGAAACGTACCCGAACAGGTCGAGGAACTGCTCGAGACGGCAAAGCATCGGCTCGTCTACATCGAGAACGGTCGGCTCGAAGATTACACGTTGCGCTCGAGCGGTGCGGCGCAACTCAGGCAGATGTTGACGATCCTGACCGACGCAGCGTCGTTCGCGGCCGTTCAGTTTCCGCGCGAAGCCGTCAATGTCGACGAGCCCTGGTCCTACGAGCTACCGTATTCTGCGGATTCCGAAGAAGGCATGTCGATCCGAGGAAAGTTCATCATGCAGAACGTATTCGTCGGCACGACCGAGCAGGGAGGGCGAACCTATGCCGTGATTGAGCAGGATCTACGCGGGTCAGCAACGGGTGTTTTTGCGATTGAAGAAAAGGAGGCGCCGGTCAAAACCGAAGGCATGGGCCGAGGGGTCTTCTTTTACGACATCGAGAAGCAAGACATTGCCAATGTCGAAATCACGTTCGAGCAGGTCAGCTCGGTCGGATCGCAAGCGCTGGGTGTTCAATCCACGAGTCGGATTCAGGTGCGAAACCAGGATTTCAGCGACGCCAAATAAAAGGTCTCAATCCGGCAGGAGCGCAAGGTCTGTTGCAGCTCGGGCGAGCCGTTCGCTCAGCATCTCATGTAGATCGCCTCGAATGCCAACGATGATGATGTTCCTATCGCGTCCGCGTTGCGGACGTGCTGAGCATCGGGCATCGAGGCTCCGGCTACTCAGCTATTTCGCTTTTCGTTTACGCGCTGCATCAATTCTTTACGGCTGATGACCCGTGACTCGACAAGAAGGTCGACCAGCGACGAAACAACCTCGCGCTGCCCTTTGAGTTCGCGCTTCAAATTCTGAATACGCTTCTCGTTGCGGATGATGATCTCTTCGGCCGACATCTGCACTTCAGAGGGCTCGAAGAGGTCGAAGCCTCCATTCGAGTCGTCGCCCGTCGTAAATGCATCGGCGAATGCGTCCTCGTCGAACCCTTTGTCGCTGTCGTCTTTCATTTCGGCGGCATCAAAGCTGTCGTCGCTCCCAAAGCCGCTCTGGGCTGCCATATGATCATCGGCATCCCACTGCGGTTTTTCGGGAGTCGGATCAGCCGTGAGAGCGGGCGCCCCCGATGCGTAATCGGATTGGTCGAGAAAGGCATCGAAATCTTCGAGAGCCTGCTCGACCGAATCCTGCTTCTTGCGATTCTTTGCCTTTGGAGGTTTGGAAGAGGAGCGCTTCGGCGGCTCGAAAGCCTTCTTCTCGGGGATCACGCGAGCCAGGGGTTTTTTGCGCGTCTCGGGACGTTTCGCGGGAGCCTTTGATCGGGCAGTCGAGGCAACATCCGCGACAGGAATATCGACCTCTTCGGCCAGCTCGTCGACTTCTTCGAAGTCGTCCGCTACATCCTCGAGTAGTATTTCGTCCGACTCCTCGATCCTCTCCAGTTGAAACTCGGGAGCGTCTTCATCGGCCGCTTCTTTGAGTTCCCACGTCTCGTCGAAGTAGTAGTGCCCGATCGCATCGTGGAGATACGAACGCGTCGCCACCCGGATCTCCGCAGGATTGCCAGTCGCCATCTTGAGGGTTTTGAGGACCTCACCGGCCGACTCTGTATCGTAGACGGCGACGGTGACTTCGTTGCCGTCATCGCTGAGTTTGAAAGGCAGAACACCGTGGTTTCGAGCCATCTTGCCGGTAATGAGATTCAGCGCTTTGGGATCGGCCTCGATCGCGATTTCAGGCAATACCTCGTAGCCGTAGCACTCGGCGAGACCTCGGGCGAGCGTTTGCTCGTCGAGCGAGCCGTCCTCGAGAATCTCCTCGATCACGCCGGACTTATTCTTGGTGGCGCGCAGAATGAAGCGCTGCATGCCTGCGCGTGAAATCAGGTCGGAATTCACAAAGTGATCGACGAGTCGTCGGTCCATCTCGAACTCGATTCTCGGGGGTGATGGGTAGGCACGAAGATCGCACGAGCACCTGTGAAAATCAACGTTCCGCGTTCATGTCGATATCGACATGAACGCGGAACGT
>CAYFTY010000188.1:0-7301 GCA_964346045.1 uncultured Bradymonadales bacterium
TGGTCTTGCTGGTCCTCGTTGTCTTGCTGTTGATCTTCGCCCTGCTGTGGCGAGGCGAGGATCAGGTGATACACATCCTGCGAGCCAGCGACTCGTATGATGCCCGACTCTTCGTCGGTCTCGTGAGAAAGGGTTCGTGCGAGAGGGAGCGCGCTTTCGGGCGGGCTGGTGACTTGCTCGCTCTGCGCCATGATCTGGTCACCCGCGGCATTCATGAGATCGAGTTCGAATTCGCTGCGCATCAGCGGGTCGTCTTCAGCGCGCGGAGTCGAGGCAAGCGCCAGGCTGACCTCGATTTTCTTGGAATCTTCGTCGGCCTGCACCTGATAGAAGTCCGCATCTCCTTCGCAATGTCGTAGATATCGAATGAACCGGCCGTCCTCTTGCTTAAAGGCTGCAGCTGAGCCCGCATCGTCGTTGTCTTCGTATCGATCATCGCCTGCCGGGCAGGGCGCATATTGGTAAAGGGATAGCGTGTAGGGCCCCTGTGTCTCTTCGCCAACCGGGGTGATCTCGACCAGTACGTCTCTTGCAACAGGCACATCCCGCAGCCCGGCTGTCATGAATGGACCTTCCTGGATGCCTTCGACGATCGTTCTGCCAGTGAGGTCGGTGATGCGCATTTCGAGCTCGGGCACGGTTTCGGTTTCTCGGTCTTGTCCCGCCTGGACGTCGACAAAGAGTGAATCGCCTGGCTGCAGTTTCGCCCGGGTGAGGTCGCGATCTCCAGGGCAGATGTGCCTTCGCTGGTTGGCGCTTTCTGGAACGATCGCTTGCTCGGCCTCATCATTCGGCTCCGTGGCCTCCTGAAGCGCCTCACAGGGTGGGATCGATTCAATGACGAGGTCGTATTCGAATTCGAGTCCGTCTCGCGCGCTCACCTTCAACTTCAGCGAATCTTGCCCGGCGAGCATGCCACTCGTGGCCTCGAATCGCGTGATTTCGCGGCTCGTCGTGCGCCCTTTGACTTCGGTCTGCAGACCCTGGTCGACAATGAGCACCTGCTCGCCTTTGCCATCGAATAGCGCTATCTGCAGGTCCTCGGGCACTCCGAGGAAGGGTATCTCAGGATCGGGTTCTTCGCGAAGGTCTCGAAAATCGGCGCTCACGCTGACTTTGGTGCCTTCGACAGCGGGAATGGCGTACCAATCATCGTCGGCGCCGCAGAGGGAAATTTCTTTGGCCTCCGGCTCTTCGAGCCTGGTGGCGGTTGATGGTTCGTCGTTCTCTTCGTATTCGTCCTCGAGCTCGGCGCAGCGAGGCCAGAAATGTCGGAAGGCGATTTCTAGATTGTGTCGCGCGGCCTCTTTTCGGTTGTCGTCGATCGCCGGCTCGCTCACCGCAAGCTTCATGGCGTCCTTGTACGTCGCGTAGGCTTCGTCCCATTTCTCGGCTCCGGCGAGTGCATGGCCCAGGTTGAAGAGGGCGTCAAAGCGCAAGACCGGATCGGAAGTCTCGAGTGCCCTCGCGAATTCTTCGCGTGCGCGTTCCCACTCTTCGAGGCCCAGGTGGGCGAGCCCGATGTCGTAGTGTAGTTCAGGCCGCGACGGCACAGACGTCTCGGCCTCACGAAAGCTATCCATGGCCTCCTGGTAGGCCTCAGCCTCGAGCTTCTCGCGCCCATCTTCGACCTCGTCGAGCTTCGAGCGGAAGGCGTTGTCGCATCCTGCTCCCAGGATGGCGATGATCAGACCCGCCACGATGGCCATCGGCGAGACATAGGTGGGGCTCGAGCGGCGGCGTCGATCGCCGAGGCCAAATGCGATGAGCAGCAAGACGAGAGCCGGAGTCAAAAAGAACATGAACCGCTCGCGATACCTGTCCTTGAGCAACGTTTCGATTTCGGATTTTTCGAGCCGATTCACATATTCGACGATGCCATTCGCCACCGAGTTCGGGCCGCTGTACCGGATGTACGTGCCGTTGGTCTTCTGTGCGACGGCTTCGAGGGTCCCTTCGTCGAGGCTCGTACGCACCAATTCGCCACTCTTGTCGCGCTTGTACCCGGTGAGTGTACCGTCCTGGTTGTAGATTGGGATTCTCTCTCCAGAAGGGCTGCGGATCCCGACGGTGACGATGTGGATATTCTGGCTCATGGCCAGTTCGGCGGCCTGCATCGGATCAGACTCATGATCCTCTCCGTCGGTGATGAGCACAATCACCTGATTCTTGGCTCGCTTCATTTCAGGAACATCGCCCTGGTCTTTCTGCACAGCCTTACCGACGAGAAGCTCGACCGAGTCCATGATGGCCCGTCCAAGGGAAGTTCCACCGAGCGGCATTTGATCGGGCTTTAATTTATCGAGGTAGAACCGGATCGCTCCGTAGTCCGTTGTCAGCGGCGACTGTTGGAAGCTAATGGCCGTGAAGACCACCAGACCGACCCGGTCACCGCCGAGCAAGCGCATGGTCGTTTCGATCTCGTCTTTGGCAGCCTGAAGTCGACTTGGCGCGGCATCTCGGGCAAGCATGCTCTTGGAGAGGTCTATGGCGAAGACGACGTCCACGCCCGTCCGTTTGATCGGGCGATTGGTTTCGCCCCACTGAGGCTGCGCCGCGGCAAGTGCCATGAGAATCGCCGCCACAAATACCAGCGCATTGCGGATGGTTTGCTTGCGCGGGCTCGATTGGGCTGCCATCTCGCGCAAGAGCGGCGAATGCCCGACCTTTTGGTAGATTCGACGTTTCCAGACCGTGTACCAGATCCAGGAGACGCCCATTGGAATGATCGCCAGAAGCAGCCACAGGTTTTCGGGTTGTGCAAAGTGCACGACGTCCTCTCTACGGAAACTTCTTCAAGATGGTATTTCGTAACGTGAAGCCGAGGCCGAGCAGCAGCAGGGCCCAGATCACGAGCGGGCGGAAGAGCTCGTCGGGATCGACCGAGGTCTCATCCTTGATCCGCGATCGTTCGAATTCATCGAGGATATCCTGGAGGTCGCCACGCAATCCCTCGGCATCGGTGGCCCGGTAATATTGGCCGCCGGTATCGGCAGCGATCTCTTCGAGCAACGCCGGATTCACCGGGAATTCGGTCTCACGGTAGACCTCGCGCCCCGAAAATGGGTCGCGACCCGCTGGCACCAAAGTGGTGCCGGCTTTTCCGACCAGGATCGGATAGATCCGGATCCCCAGTTCGCGAGCGATGTCGGTCGCCTGTCTGGGGGAAATATTGCCTCCACGACGATCGCCGTCGGTGATGAGGATGATGATTTTGGTGCGAGCTTTAGACTCCTCGAGGCCTGCTACGCCGCGCCCGATGGCGTTGCCGATCGCAGTCCAGCCTTCGTCGATGTCGCCCAGCTCGAGTCGGTCGAGCATCGAAACGATGGTGCGTCGGTCGAGCGTCAGCGGGAATTGCAGGAAGGCATTTTTCGCAAAAACGACCATTCCAATGCGGTCGAAATCGCGCGCCATCACGAATTCTTTGAGCGTCGCGACCGCATACTCGAATCGATTGAGTGGGTCTTTGCCCTGCGACTGCAATTGCCGTAGCTCGCCCTGCGAGAGATCGATGGCCCGCATCGATCCTGACATATCCAGTGCGAGGTAGATTTCTATGCCTTCGATCTCGACCTGAGCCGGTTCGACCGACTGCGGTCGAGCCAGTGCCACGATCACCAGTCCGAGCGCGATGAGTCCCAGAAGATCGGGTAGTGGCGCGAGATAGCGTCGCCAGCCTCGTTTTTGGTCGGCGAGGATCGAGACACCCGAAAAGCGGAAAGTGCCCGTATGTTTCTTCTTGAGACGAGGGCTGAATCGCCAGAACGCGAGTGGCGGCAGCACCAGCAAGGCCAGAAGCACCCAGGGATATGCGAATTCCCAGTTCATCAGGCCTCCTCGTCGATCGTGGAAGTCTGAATCGCATCTTCGTGATCGGCATCGGGGGCCCATCGAGACTCTTCGGAGCTCGCGGCAGCGTCTTCCTCTTCGTCGTCGCCGGCCGTGATTCCGGTGCGTGCGATGCTGCGCGCTCGCGTCAATTCGACGAGGGTGAAAGCTCGACGCAGGGCTTCGTCACCGCGCTGAACCGAGGGGATCAGGCCAGCAAACTTCACGGCATCGCAGTGGCCGAGCAGGCCCATCACATCGTCTTCAGAAAGTCCGCGTGGCCACGAGAAATCCTCGAGCCGGTCTCGAATCTCGCTCGTCGTCAGTTCGGTGCCCGGAAATCCATGGATGCGACCGAGGTACTCGCGCACCGTCTCAGAGAGTCGGACGTAAAAAGGCATGTAGTCGCCGTGCTCGATGAGCTCTTCGCCGGCAAGTCGCCCGAGTTTCTCGAGAGCCACTTCGTGAGCCGGCCGCGGTGGCGGCTCGATTTCGATCACTTCGCGCCGTCCAAAAAAGAAGAACGCAAAGAGCGCCCCGAGGAGTCCGGCCCCGGTGACTGCGCCGACCCACGCGAGGGTATAGTCCTCAACCCACACACTCACCGACTCGCGGGGAGGCTCGAGTTGAAGTTCTTGTTCGTCTTCGAGTTGAGAGATGAACTTCACCGTGATGGGCTCGGTCTCGAGAACGGTGGTCTCGCCGGCGCGGTCCTGTACTTTGAGTTCGAGGGAGGGCAGCGTCGTTTCTCCGGGACGGAAGACGCTGTAGAGAAGCTCGAATCGCGACGTGTTTCCACCTTCGTCGCTCGTCTGCGAAGTCTCGGAATCGACCAGCTCCCACCGGCCGGTCTCCCACGAATCGGGCGAGAAGACCTGCGTATCGAGGGGATGCCGCACTACGATCGTGACCTCGACCGGGGCGCCGAGCAGAGATGGATTCTCGCTCACGACACTCTGCTCGAGGCGTGCTTCAGAGGTGGCCTCGGACGGTGCAGAGAGGCCGGCATCCTGAGCCGAGGCCGCAGCCGGCAAAAGCATGAGGAGAGCAAGAAGTAGTCCACTAACCCGCACGACGCTTCCTCTTCTTGAAGTAGCTGACGAGCGGTTCGACGTAGCTCTCACCGGTCAGAATATGAATGGGCTCGATCCGAAGTTTCCGAAACATCTTGTCTCTCGCGCGTCGGATATCGCCGGCTCTGCGATCGAATGCCTCACGAACTCGCGCATCCGAAGTGTCGACGAGGAGTACTTCGGATGTCTCCGGGTCTTCGAAAGGCACTAACCCCAGGTCGGGCAGATTTTGTTCCATCGGGTCGCTGATGACGAGCGGAATGATCTCGTGACGTCGATTCGCGATGTTGAGCGTGCGCTCGAATCCTTCGTCGAGGAAGTCCGAAATCAGAAAGACGACCGCTCGTTTATTCGTCACTTTCGAGAGATATTCGAGAGCGGCCTTTGTGTCTGTTCGGTGTCCCTGAGGGCTCGTGTTGAGGATCTCGGTAATCACCCGCAGCACGTGCTTTCGCCCCTTTTGAGGCGGGATGAACGTCTCGATCTCGTCGGTGTAGGTGAGCAGGCCCACCCGATCGTTGTTTTTGATCGCCGAAAACGCGAGGAGTGCAGCGAGTTCGGCTGCAGTCTGCAGTTTGGATTTGTGCTGCGACCCAAAGAGCTGACTGCCCGAGGCGTCGACCATCAGAAATACGGTAAGCTCTCGTTCCTCGACGAATTGCTTGACGTAGAGGTTGTCCATGCGCGCAGAGACATTCCAGTCGATGACTCGGATATCGTCACCGGGCTGGTATTCTCGCACCTCGGAGAAGTCCATGCCGCGCCCTTTGAAGACGCTCTGGTACTGACCCGCAAGCTCGTCGTTCACAGCGCGACGAACAGCGAGCTCGAGATGCTTCACCGCTTTGATGAGCTCCTTGGGAAGCATGGTACGTCAACTCAGGGGACTTCGACGGTTTCCAGAATCTTCTCGATCACGTCTTCGGGTGTGATTTCTTCGGCCTCGGCCTCGAAGGTCAGCACGACTCGGTGCCGCAGGATGTCGAGCGCGACCGCTTTGATGTCCTCGGGGGTCACGTAGCCTCGATGCTTCAAAAAGGCATGCGCCCGGGCGGCCAGATTGAGGAAGATCGTGGCGCGTGGACTTGCTCCATACTCGATGTAGTCCTCGAGGTCCGCCAATTCGTTGCGTTCTGCTGGCTCTCGAGTCGCGAAGATCAGCTGCACGATGTAGTCGCGCAGCTTTTCGTCGATGTAGATGTCGCGGACCAGTCGTTGAGCCTTGAGCACCTGCTCGGGCGACGCGACAGCACTCACCTCGGCGGGCTCGACCTGATCGGTCATTCGGTCCATGATCAAACGCTCTTCTTCGCGACTCGGATAAGTCACTTTGAGCATGAGCATGAATCGGTCGACCTGAGCCTCGGGGAGGGGATAGGTGCCCTCTTGCTCGATCGGGTTTTGTGTGGCCAGAACCAGGAATGGTCGAGGCAGTTTGTAGGTCGTATCACCGAGCGTAACCTGCCGCTCCTGCATCGATTCGAGAAGCGCCGATTGAACCTTGGCCGGGGCCCGGTTGATCTCGTCGGCGAGCAAGAAGTTCGAAAAGACCGGCCCCTGGCGCGGCACGAAGTCCTGTTTGGATTGGTCGTAGATCATGGTGCCGACCAGGTCTGCCGGCAAGAGGTCAGGTGTGAACTGAATTCGACTGAAGTCCATGTGGAAGGTGTCGGCAAGCGTGTTCACCGTCAGGGTCTTCGCGAGCCCGGGAACACCCTCGAGCAAAACGTGGCCGCCCGTGAGAAGGCCCAGTAATAGTCGCTCGATCATATAGTCCTGGCCGACGACTACCTTTTGTATCTCCTGCCTTACATCGGTGATGAACTGCGATTCGGAACGAATCCGCTCGTTGAAGTCTTCGCTCTGTCCAGTCGTCATAACCTCAGGCCTCCAAATCCAAAATCATTGATCTTCAATCGCCGACGTTGCCATGTGGTCAGCGCGCTCGTTGAGCGGGTGCCCCGAGTGGCCCTTGACCTTATGAAAGGTCGGCCGGACCTCAAATTCGTCGATACGAGCCCGAATCGACTCGATGAGCTCGGTGTTCTTCTTCGCTTTCCAGCCCTTGGTCAGAACGCCGAGCGAGTACAGGCTATCGGTATAGATATGCACGTGTGCGTCGACGTCCACAACGTGGTCGAGGGCCGTTTTGATTGCCATCAACTCGGCAATATTATTCGTTCCGATCCCTATGTATTGATGGGCTTCGAGGTAGTCATCACCATGGCGAAGCACCCAGCCCCACCCGCAGACACCGGGGTTGCCACTGCATGCGCCATCCGTATGAAATTCCCAGACGTCCGTATCGGGAGCCTGATGGTCTTCGAGCTCTTCGGGACGCTTGCTACTCGTGTGCACGTCGCCCACCGGATGCATCCAGACCGATTCGTCGAAATC
>CAYFTY010000189.1:0-7271 GCA_964346045.1 uncultured Bradymonadales bacterium
GGTCGGAATCCGAGTCCGATTCAGAAGGGGAAAAAGTGGAAGAAGTGGAGGGCAAAGAAAGAGGGTCTCGCACGAATACCTATCTGGACCAGAATATGCGGGTCGGTTTTTCGGAGGAGACCAAGGACAAGGAAGAGGTCGACGGCAAGAACTCTAAGAACTTATTCCTCTTGTCTTGCCGAGTGCAGAATCTCGACACCGGCATCGACGTCACTGGCATCGTAGGTGTAGACGATCGCGCCCTCGCCGGGCGCGAACTCTCCGATGGAAGACGCGAGTTCGCTGAGCCAGATTTCGGTGGCGAGCTTAATTCGATAGGCCTTGCGAACGGTGTCGATCTAGCGAGAGCTCATGAGCTCTTGGCGAGCACGACGATGAGTTCCGAGGTCGACGAAACTTCCAGTTTTTCAAAGATACCGCTCACCTGAGTCGCGACTGTCGATTTGGCCGTTCCCCGAACTCGGGCAATCTCGGCGTAGCTCTGGTCGCGAATGAGCCGCTGCGCGACATCGAGTTCACTCTCGGTGAGCTCGTCGTGTTCGGTCTTCAAAGGAATGGAGAGCAAACGAAGTGAGATACCGTCGACGGGAATCTCGGTGAGGCGAGCCGATTTTTCGGACATGCTGAGCTCCGGGTTCCAACCACTGCTCATCGCGAGAATAAGTGCCGGCGCCCGCGGACACAAGCGGGTCCAGAACGACCTTCGGGGCCCTCGCTGCAAGAATTTTGGAACTTCGAGTGCACCTCCCTGTCTAGATGATTGAAACGACAACAAAGGGGCCAATCATGAGTAATCAGGAGGTACGCAATCCGCGTGTTCAAAGCAGAGATGCGTTTGCCGTGCAGGAGTCGACACCCGAACCTGTGGTGCATTTTTTTGAGGAGCTTGCCGGGGATGAGCTCGAAGTGGCCTTTCTCTGGAAAAACCAGGTAATTTCGGTCGAACGATATGGTGAATCGGTGATCGTCGGTGACGATGCCAGACACGATTTCGTTCTCGAAGGCATCAGCACCGAGCCCTGGACCCTGATCGATTACAACGATGCGGATCCGTCATTGCATGTGCACGAATCGATGGATGTCGTGATTCGACGCAGACAAGAATCATGGCCCCTCGACGAGTGCATCGAGAGTGGTCTCGCGGTGGAGGCCGGTGGCGGATGGTATCAGCTCGAACTCGTCGACCGCTCACTCGGCGCCCAGGTGTTCGTCGGCGAATTTTCGTTTTTCGTGCGGTTTTCACAACCGATGAACTTCTCGGATCGCCGCGGCAGCTTTGATCGAGAACCGGTTCCTTTTGTGACGATGAGCGCAGCGGCTCACATCGCGCTCCTCTTGATCATCATGGCGATGCCCGACAATGCCCCAGCCCTCGAACTCGATGGATTCGAGGCCAACGATCGATTCGTGCAGCTCGCCATGACGCCCGAGCAAGAGGAGATCGAAAAGCCCGATTGGCTCGACGGTGCGGGCAACGAAGAGCCAGAGGCAACGGCCAAACACCGTGGCAGCGAGGGAAAAGCCGGCGATCCCGACGCGCCTGACGCACATAAGAAGCTCGCGATCGAAGGCAATAACGCGCCCGAAGACATCGAGGTCAAAAAAGCGCGCGATATGCAGATTGCGAGCAACGCCGGCATCGCGGCCATGGCCCAGATCTCGAGCATCTACGGTAACGCCAATGCATCGGTCGGAGCCGACGCGCAGCATGCTCTCGGAAACCTCGAAGGCAACGACTACGGTGCCTCGAGAGGCACATTCGGTCTGGGTGTGAGCTGCGACGATGGCGCCGACGATTGCTTTGGTGGAGGCGGCAAACTCGAGGGCAGCATCGGTCTTGCCAACGTGAAGACACGGGGCAAGAGCTCAGGCAGAGATTACGATCGAGGCGAACCTGACCTCGGCGACCACGATGGACGGGTTCCGGGAGAAGTCGTCAATCACCAACCCCCCGAGCTTTCGGGAGGTCTCGACCGCGAGATTATCCAGCGGGTGGTGCGCAAACATCGACGCGAAATCAAATATTGTTACGAAAAGGAGCTGCAGAAGAATCGTAGCCTCGAAGGCGAAGTGCTCGTGAAATTCACGATCCTGCCCACGGGTCGAGTCGTTTCTTCACTCAGTGCGCGCTCGACGCTCGAGAGCCCGGCCGTCGAAGGCTGCATGCACTCCAGGATCCGACGCTGGGTCTTTCCTGAACCCCGCGGCTCAGGCACAGTCGTCGTGCGCTATCCTTTCCGATTCACTCCGGGAGGCTGAGCATGACGAGCCCCCTATTTTGCGCGTAGCTTCGCGGCTCTTGAAGCACTTCGGCCATGAAGTCGAGTGCGCGCCCGAAGGTGAACGCGCCCTGCAGCTCTACCGCCACCGCCATGCGCGAGAGAGCGGTCGATCCTTTGATGTGACGATCCTCGACCTCACCTTACCCAAGCCATATTCTCCCGAAGAACTCGAAGACGCGATTCATGAAGCATTGAGTAAGTCGTAGGGGCTCTCGATAGGCTTCGGGCTATTTCCTTGCCGCGTGCGTCTTTGCTGACTACGATACCGGCGGGAGATTCGGGGCCGACATGAGCAAGCAGAAGACGAAGTTGATTGCCAAGGGGTTAGAAGACGTCATGGATCTCTTGATCGAGCTCGACCACGCACTCGACCGAGATGACGAAGATGTCTCCCGTGAGTTTCTGCGTGCCCTCATTGGCCATTCGGGCTGGCTGAGTGACTACGACGATATTTTCGAGGCGATCGAAGAGGATCATGAGCTCGACATGGATCGTTGTTCGCGCTGGTGTAAATGGCAGCTCGGCAATCTACGGCTCGAAGCGGCGATCGACGACGAATCACTCGAAGAAGCAACGATGGAGCGAGAGACCAAGCCGTACACGGCAGCGGTCGCCAAGGAGCTCATCGAGTCGTCGGTACGCACGACAGCGCAGCGTCAGGCCATGAAGCCAGACACCGGCACGCATAAAAGCCTCGAAGAACGCACCGACGCGGGTGAAGAAAACGATGACTTCTCGGAGCTCGATGACCTCCTCGCCGAAATCGTCGACGAAAAATCATAGGATTCCATGAGTATCGAACGCTGGAAGACCCTGGGGCGAAAGCGCCTGCAGGAAACGCGGATTTTTGCCATCGATTCGGTCGAGCGTCAGCCGCCGTGGGAAGGCGAGCCCGCCCATTTCTATGTGATCGACCTGCAGAGTTGGGTGAATATTTTTGCCTATACCGAAGACGATGAAATCGTGCTCATCCGGCAGTATCGGCAGGCCACCGACGATATCACGCTCGAAGTCCCAGGCGGGATCATCGACGAGGGCGAGACGGCCCTCGAAGCCGCACGGCGCGAGCTTCGGGAAGAAACCGGCTACGTCGCAGACGAGTGGCATGAGGTGGGGGTGGTCGACGTGAACCCGGCCATCCAGACCAATCGCTGCTATTCGTTCGTCTGTTTTGATGCGCGCCGTGAGCACGAGCCCGACCAGGACGAACACGAAGACATCGAGGTCGTGCTCCATCCGGCTGATGCTCTCGGAACCCTGATCAACAACGGGGACATCACTCACAGCCTGGTGGTCGCCGGAGCATTTTCGGTCCATCAATTCTTGCGTAAACGCGACTCATGAAGCGCATCGAAGAGTTTTGTGCGCAGCACGATTTGCCTTTTAACGAGGCAAAAGCTCGGCAATATGCGGATTTTTTGAAATTGCTGCTGCAGTTCAACAAGGCCATGAATCTGACCGGGCCGATGAGCGATGAAGAGGTCGTCGAGAGTCTCTTTCTGGACAGCATCGCACCGGCGGTGCTCGTGCCCCCGCGGAGCGCCGTTCTCGATGTCGGCACCGGCGCCGGATTCCCGGGCATCCCGCTGGCCATTCTCTATCCGGGAGTCGCGTTCACACTCATCGAGCCGCGCCAGAAACGCACGCAATTTTTGAAGATCGCGACCCATCGGCTCGACCTCGAAAATGTCGACGTCATTCGCGCCCGCATCGAAGACGTCGAGCCCGCTCGTTTCGACTGGGTGATCTCGAAGGCCTTTCGCAACCCGGATATCTGGCTCGAGATCGCGGTCGACTGGGTCAGCGAAGACGGCGTGATCGTCGCTCTGCATTCGGCCGAGCACCGAGACGCGATGTTCGCTGCAGCAAAACGGCTCGGCCTCGAGGCCCGGCACGACTGCCCGGACGTCACGGAGCTCGGCGTTGCAGCCACCGGGGTTACGCGGGGAATCACAGGGTTTGTGTCAAAGATTCTCAATTAGGGGGGAGGAAAACCCAAACTTATTCGGGTAAGAGGGAGATGAACCCCGGGCGAAACCGTGTACGTCTTCCAGTTCTGAATACCCCATGCATACCCCTCCTTCGGACCTGAGCGGAATATCAACCGCGAGTTGTCCGCTCCGAGTATGATCGTGTGTGGCGAGCGTGGCCAAGCGAAGATCGGCCATGCATCCGGATGCGAAGATGGCGGCGAGCACGTAGAGTAGGACTCGAGAGTTATTGATACGCACCGATTGGCCGCGATAATCATCGTATTCGGTGGCAACTGCTTTGGATGAATCGAGGTTCATATGAGCTCTGCGTGGGCCATCATTGAACATCAGAAAAAACTCCTTTTCGTGAGGCGATCCTACGAAGTGGGGCGCGGGGGACAATGGTGTCCGCCGGGCGGCACGATCTGGAAAAACGAATGGCCCGAGGTTGCCTGCGTCCGTGAAGCCTACGAAGAGACAGGGCTTCGGGTCTCTGTGGTCCGCGAACTCGCCGTTTTCGAGAGCGCGCACTACATCCTCTGTTCGCTCAATGATCCCGGCACGATGCAAGATGTTGCGCTGCCTGCCCGCGAGTGTATCGACTGGCAGTGGATCGAGCCGCCCGATCTACTCTCCCTGGGTACGGTCATGGATCTGCGGCGAATTATCCCCGTCATCCAGATGGCCGGATTAAAGCCTCCGCGAACGCCCCACGGGCTCGAGCTCGCCATTCCTGATATGGCTTATTGATCAACCGGCTCGTGGCCGGTCCGCACCACGAATTCGTTGAAAAAAAGTTCGGGTGAGGTCTCCTCGTTCGCCAGGGCCGAGAACGCCTTGTAGCGCGCCTCGACTGCTGAAGCGTTGTAGGCCGAGAGCGATTCTCGCGCCCCTTCGACGAGCACTCGCGCATGGAATTCGAGCGAGTCGTCGATCGATTCCGAAAAGCGCATCCGCAGCTGGGCGAGCGCGTCTATCATTCCAAGGGCGGCGTTTAAATCCGTCTGAAAATAAGGTCGGAGCTGCCCGAAGACCGTGTCGACCATCGTTCGAATATTCTCTTCAAAGAGCAACACAATCCCGTCTTCATCCTTGTGAATCGCTCGGATCGAACGTGCTTCTCCGGGGTCCAACAAAAAGAGGCTGGCGTTGAGCCAGTTCAGGCAGCGGATCGCCGTAAACGGGTCGTTGACGCCCGGCGAGAGCGCGCGGGCGGCAACCTCGATGAGTTCTCCACCAAGCAGACGAATGTCTCGCACGGACGATTCTTCGCTACCGATCTGAATCGCCGACCGCACGTCGTGCTCGAGCTCACTGTCTCGGTCACCCGACTTCAGACGATAGAGCCCGAGGACAGAGCCTCGAATGACAAAGTCACCTTCACGTACGTAGCTGACGAAGATTCCACCCCGCCTGGAGACCGCTTTGATGATCGATTCAGGGGAGAGTACCTGAACATATCCGGGCTCAGCCGATCGCACGATCCGAGCATTCTCGAAGAATCCTTCGGGGATCTCGACGCTTTCGCGAACCCCGTCTGCACGTCGTTCTTCGACCCTTTGGACGAGCTTCGCGCCGAGTTTCGACACAATATTCGAAATGTGAATCGAACGCGGAACATGGTGCAAAAAATAGACGAGAAATCCCGTGCACAAAAAGGTCAGGATCCCAACCACCGCCATCGAAATCTGAGGAACAATCCTCGCCTCGTCGAGCCGTCCGAGAACGACCAGACAGTAGACGAAGGTCGCGATGAAGATCCCCAGGGTCAGCTGATTTCCACGGTCTCCCAGAAAGGTATTCAAGATACGTGGGCCGAATTGGCCCGCGGTGTAGGCAATGGCGGCGATGGTGATCGAGAAGGTCACCCCGGCGACGGTGATCATCGACCCGGCGATGGTGGACAACATCGTCCGCGCGCCTTCGACCGACGTGATCTTCGGCGCCGGCAGCGCCTCAAAGATAGAAGGAAAAGCGAGCTCGATTTCTGAAAGTCCGAACGAGACGGCAAACGCCGAGAGCGTCATGACGGCCGGGACAAACCAGTAGGAATGACGGAGGTCGGCGATGAACGCGACGATGCGGCGGGTTGGGATCATGGTCGGCTCCATCATGCCGACGGGGACGTCGGCGCTCCATCAGGCCAACGGGAGGTCGGCGCTATTCTTCTTCGGACAGATCCTCGTCATCGTCGTCCGAGTCGGGTTTGAGCTCGACAGGTGGGCGGTGAGATCGGATGAGATGCCCGCGCTTGATGATCCATCGGCCTTTATTTCCGCGGCTCGTCGGCTCGAATTTCGACTTCGATGCACGCACCACGATCTGAGCGCCCCGGTTGGTCTCGACCTCGAGCCCGTCCAGGTATTCGCTGCAGAGGGTGAAATCAAGCACCTCGTCTTCTTTTTCGAGCTGCATGGCGCGAACGCCTTTGGCAGCATTTTTGACGAATGAGATATCGGCGACCGGGAACATGAGGCCGCGCCCGTGGCGACTTGCGATCGCAACGTCTTCGGTGCCGTCTGTCATCTCGACGTTGACGACTTCATCGCCTTTATTCAGACGCATATACATGCGGCCTTTGACGGTTGAAGGCTCGATGAAATCATCCATCGAAAAGCGGATCGACTGACCGCCCCTCGTAATCGAGACGAATTGCACGACCTCTTCGGCGTCTTCATCGGCTTCGTCGAGGAGCGTCGTCTGATCGTTCTCGAGATACGACTTCTTCAAAATCTTGTCGTAGTCGGTGATCACGCCAACGACTTTCTCGCCGTCGTCGAAATCGAATTGAGCCTGCAGCGGATCACCGTATCCCGTGGTCGACGGTACGTCGTCGATGCGCATGGTGTAGGCGCGGCCTTTGTTGGTGAAAAAGATCACGGTCTGGCGCGTGCGACCCGCGACGACCCAACCGATTTCGTCGTTGTCGCGCACGCGAATCGTCGAGAGGTCGCTGTAGGACTTCTGACGCTTGAACCAGCCGTCTCTGGTGACCATCACCCAACCGCGCTCGTCG
>CAYFTY010000190.1:0-7268 GCA_964346045.1 uncultured Bradymonadales bacterium
GCGTAGGCCCGAAGAGGTCGATCCCGACGAATTGCGAGCGGTGCTCATGGAATCGCGGGTCGTGCGAAATCGCGTCCTCCGCCAGTGGCTCGAAGATGATCTCGATGCCGTCGCTCGTCTCGTGCCCGTGGTGGGGGCCGATGTGCTCGAAGACTTGAAATCCGATGCGGCTCTCAAAGGTCGCCTTGCCACGGTCTCGGAGTATGTCCGAGACGGGCGTGAACTCACGGACGACGAGCTGCGACAGCTCTCGCGCCAGCTTCGTAATCGCCTCGCAGCGGCCCGCGTCACACTCGATGAAGAGGGCATGACGCGCGAGTGGGAGTTTCTCGAAGGACTTTCGGTCGGAGCCTTGCGCTCGATTCTCTCGACGTGCACGACTGAAGAAAAAATTCACGTGGTCGGACTCTTGCGGGGTTCGGTGCGGAGTGCGTTTCTCGAGACGCTCGACGATCGTGCACGCCGAGAACTCTTCCTGGGAACCAGCGCCGAAGGGCTCGACAAAAAAGCCGATACCGCGCTGGCGAGTCGGCTCAGGCGCGCGGCTGAAGACCTCACGCACAGCGGACGCGAGGTCGACGGTCAGGCGGCGCTTCTCGTGGATATGCTCGAAGCCCTGCCGCTCGACGAGCAGGAGTCGATGCTGCGCGAGATCAAGGGAGAGCGACCGGACGTCGCACAGGCCGTATTGAGCCGAATTGCGCTCGAGACCACGGCGCTGCACGCCGACGAAGAGATCCTCGCCGATATCGTGCATCAGATGCCGGTCGCCGAGCTGGCCAATTTTCTGCGCGGAACACGGGCTGACGTCCGGGACCGCGTCTTGAGCATCACGGGCCAGACCCAGCGCAATGCATTGACGGCCGAACTCGCGCTCGAGATTCCGGTTGGGCGCGCCGAATTCCTCGGCGCTCGCGCGACATTCACCGAGCTTCTGCGAGATGCGATGATTCGCGACGGGCAGGGACTCGCCCGCATCAACGCTCGCGTGGTGATGAGGACGAGTATTGGCCCCGTGGAGTCGAACGAGGCGACATCATGAAGTGGACGAAACTCGTATTGATCATCGTGGCGCTCAGCCTCAGTTCCTGCACGATCGTGCGCTATGTCGACGAGGAAGACGCCGGCAATGGTGGAGGCGGAAATAACGGCAGCAGCCAGTCGGTCGACATGCTGGTGATGATGGATCTCGATCGATCCGCAGCGAATCTCACCAATGCCCATGCCGATGTCGTCGGAGGTCTGATCGCCGGTCTCGAAGCGCAGGGCATACTCGTGCGCAAGGCAGCGCTCGCTCCGCTCTACCGCCGCGCAGAGGGGGTCGTGCCGATTGTCTACGGCCTCGATGACGACTCCAATCGATTCGAGAACCTGGGAGCGGCCATTGCTTTCTACACCTTCGATGATGGAGCCGACTTCCTGATCGATTCGGCGGATGACGATGGGGCGAATCTTGCTACGCTTGGGTCTCAACTCGACCAGCGAACGATCTACAAACCCGAGCAGGCGGATCCGATGGCGCGCCCTTATTTCGAAGGCGCTGCTGATGGCTTTGTGGTCGTGACTCTGTCGGCGAGTCCCCGGCGCTGCGACGTCTCGCAGGGATGCGAGATCGACGGATCGAGCCCCGAGGACTATTTCACCCAGGTCGACGACTCTGGCAACGCAGCCTGGCTCGAGTTGGCCGGTGGAGAAGGCGTACCCGTCGATCGCATCTACCACGCAGCGTTCGTAACGCGCGAAGGCATGGGCTACGACCAATTCTACGACGAATGCACCGACTATCCGAATTTCCCGACGACGCTCATCGACGTGATGGCTCCCTCCGAAAATATCTATTTCGAAAGCGTCCATGATCGGATCGCCAATCGAGGCGGGCACGGCACGACCGTCGACCTCTGCGAGGCCTATTCGGGACGCGCCGACTTCGCGATCGGCACGGTGGTCGCCGAGATTCGGCAGATGCTTTGAAACACCATGAATCTCGAGAGCGCGCAGCATGGGTCGTAACGGCCCTGATTGCGTTTGGTGTCGGAGTTCTCCTGGGCGGGAGGGCCTGCGCACCCGAGCCGGTGGTCGTAGAGAAAGTCGTCGTCGAACGTGAGCGGGTCGAAGTCTGCCGTGACGATTGCCCGGACGCGGCGTTCGTAGTCGAGCCAGCCGTCAGAGCCGCTGCGCGCCAAGCGCCGATGACAACGCGTGAGCCGTTGCCCGAAGCGAATACCCGAGCGAGCCCCGCCCAACGGCGAAAATTACTCGATTGGGTGCAAGAGCAGTCCAGAGGAGATCTCGACGATTGTCGAAGAGGGCTGGCCGACGTCGTGCGTATCACTGTCACCGTGAAGTTCGACGAAGGACAAACGCGCAGTGCACGCGTCAATGCCGACGAAAACGACGTCCCTGATGGCGTTTCGAGCTGTGTCGAAGAGCGTATCACCGCATGGGAATTCCCCGAGGTGCTTATCGAGGGGCAGAGCGAGGTTCTCTTTGGCCTTCGACTCTGAGAAGGCGAAGGACGAAGACTCGCCAACCGGGGGATCAGTGATTACCATGGGGCCGGACTCGCACGGGAGTATGCTTGACTGAGCAAGGTGCGTTAGAAAGAGCGAAGCTGTGGGCGAAGCGTCTCTGGCGCTTCGTCTGGCGCGTTTTCAAGAGATTCTCGGGGAATAAGGGGCTCTTGCTCGCTGGGGCTGTGGGCTATAACGCGCTCTTGAGCGTCATCCCTTTGCTGGCCGTGATTCTATTCGTCGTCTCTTTCTTTATCGACGAACAGGCGCTTCTCGAAGTCATCGCCGCAGAAATACATATCATCGCACCGGGACAATCGGGCGCGATCACGAGCGTTCTTCACGAATTCATGGACGGGCGCGAGGTCTTCGGCGGTATCGCCATTGGTGTTTTGCTATTCTTGAGCTCGATCGCATTCCGAATGCTCGAGGATGCGATGCACGTCGTCTTTCGGCACCATCGCGAGCGCAAGCCGCGTCATCCACTCATCTCGTGGGGTATCGCTTCTGCGTATATTGGGACCATTACTCTCGCGCTGATGCTTTTGACCATCGTGTCGACGACTTACGAAACGATCGAATCGGTCGACATCGAGTTCTTCGACGCTCAGATCGCACTCGGAGGGTATTCGTCGACGCTACTCAAGACGGCCGGATTTGTGGGCGAGGTGGCCCTTTTTGCGTCTTTCTACCGAGTTCTGCCGGTGGCCCGGGTGCGCTATAAACTGGCGATTGTCGGAGGTCTCGTCGCGGCCACGCTCTGGGAAATCACACGAACGATCCTGGTCTACTACTTCGCGTCGATCTCTCTCGTGAACGTCGTATATGGCTCGCTTGCGACGGTAATCATCCTCTTGCTCTCGCTCGAGATTGCATCGATCATCCTTTTGTTGGGAGCTCAGGTGATCGCCGAACTCGAGATCACAGCCGAGGCAGGTCTGGAGTGGTGGGAAGAGCCGAAGGTCGTACCGTCACCGCTCTTGTCGTCGGAATACGATCGACTCGACGAAGAGGAAGCCTCACGGGAGGTTCTCGATGCCGGAGAATGAGATCCTTGCTTCGGTCGGGCTCGTGTCGGATACGCACGGATGGCTGCATCCGTATCTGCTCGAGGCCTTTCGCAATTGCGAAAGGCCTCGAGCAGATACGGATGCAGCCATCCGTGCGTATCCGACACGAGCCCGACCGAAGCAAGGATCTCATTCTCCGGCATCGAGAACCTCCCGTGAGGCTTCCTCTTCGTCGAGTCGATCGTATTCCGACGACAAGAGCGGTGACGGTACGACCTTCGGCTCTTCCCACCACTCCAGACCTGCCTCGGCTGTGATCTCGAGTTCGGCGATCACCTGAGCTCCCAACAAAAGGATGATCGATGCAATCTCGAGCGAGAGCAAGAGGATGATTACCGTCGCAAGCGAGCCATATACGACGTTCACGAGAGAGATCGACGCGAAGTAGTAGACCAGGATCGTTCGTGTGATTTCCCAGAGCGTGGCCGCGACGAGACCTCCGACAATCGCCAGTTTATAGCGCACCCGGGCCACCGGCAGAACTCGGTAGAAAGACGCAAAAAGGGCCACCTCGCCCACAAATCCGGCCGTCTTGAGTAGCGTCGACGAATACCCTCCGAGTGCGATCTGAGCGTCGAAGAACTCGATGTCGACCGATTCGATCGTTTCGTAAGTCGTCGACACGATGGTCAAAAGCATCAGCGCGAGAGTAATGGTCCCAATATACGCAGAAGCGATACCCCACGAGATGAGTGGATGACGCGGCTTGCGCTCGCGATGGTGCCGAAAGACGACGTGCATCGCATCCTCGAGCATTCGGAATGCGATCGAGCTCAAGAATAGCAAAACACCAATGGCGATACCGCCGAAGACCTCGCGCCCGTCCATGAATTCGTGAAGAACGCTCGTGATCGCGCCCGATTGTCCCGGTGCGATGATATGTATTTCTGCGGCGATGACTTCGAGAAGCGCCTGTTCGTCGATAAAGAAAGAGACGACGAATAGAATCACGGCCAGCAAAGGGATGACGCTCAAGAGCGCGTTATAGCCCACAGCCCCAGCGAGCAAGAGCCCCTTATTCCCCGAGAATCTCTTGAAAACGCGCCAGACGAAGCGCCAGAGACGCTTCGCCCACAGCTTCGCTCTTTCTAACGCACCTTGCTCAGTCAAGCATACTCCCGTGCGAGTCCGGCCCCATGGTAATCACTGATCCCCCGGTTGGCGAGTCTTCGTCCTTCGCCTTCTCAGAGTCGAAGGCCAAAGAGAACCTCGCTCTGCCCCTCGATAAGCACCTCGGGGAATTCCCATGCGGTGATACGCTCTTCGACACAGCTCGAAACGCCATCAGGGACGTCGTTTTCGTCGGCATTGACGCGTGCACTGCGCGTTTGTCCTTCGTCGAACTTCACGGTGACAGTGATACGCACGACGTCGGCCAGCCCTCTTCGACAATCGTCGAGATCTCCTCTGGACTGCTCTTGCACCCAATCGAGTAATTTTCGCCGTTGGGCGGGGCTCGCTCGGGTATTCGCTTCGGGCAACGGCTCACGCGTTGTCATCGGCGCTTGGCGCGCAGCGGCTCTGACGGCTGGCTCGACTACGAACGCCGCGTCCGGGCAATCGTCACGGCAGACTTCGACCCGCTCACGTTCGACGACGACTTTCTCTACGACCACCGGCTCGGGTGCGCAGGCCCTCCCGCCCAGGAGAACTCCGACACCAAACGCAATCAGGGCCGTTACGACCCATGCTGCGCGCTCTCGAGATTCATGGTGTTTCAAAGCATCTGCCGAATCTCGGCGACCACCGTGCCGATCGCGAAGTCGGCGCGTCCCGAATAGGCCTCGCAGAGGTCGACGGTCGTGCCGTGCCCGCCTCGATTGGCGATCCGATCATGGACGCTTTCGAAATAGATATTTTCGGAGGGAGCCATCACGTCGATGAGCGTCGTCGGGAAATTCGGATAGTCGGTGCATTCGTCGTAGAATTGGTCGTAGCCCATGCCTTCGCGCGTTACGAACGCTGCGTGGTAGATGCGATCGACGGGTACGCCTTCTCCACCGGCCAACTCGAGCCAGGCTGCGTTGCCAGAGTCGTCGACCTGGGTGAAATAGTCCTCGGGGCTCGATCCGTCGATCTCGCATCCCTGCGAGACGTCGCAGCGCCGGGGACTCGCCGACAGAGTCACGACCACAAAGCCATCAGCAGCGCCTTCGAAATAAGGGCGCGCCATCGGATCCGCCTGCTCGGGTTTGTAGATCGTTCGCTGGTCGAGTTGAGACCCAAGCGTAGCAAGATTCGCCCCATCGTCATCCGCCGAATCGATCAGGAAGTCGGCTCCATCATCGAAGGTGTAGAAAGCAATGGCCGCTCCCAGGTTCTCGAATCGATTGGAGTCGTCATCGAGGCCGTAGACAATCGGCACGACCCCCTCTGCGCGGCGGTAGAGCGGAGCGAGCGCTGCCTTGCGCACGAGTATGCCCTGCGCTTCGAGACCGGCGATCAGACCTCCGACGACATCGGCATGGGCATTGGTGAGATTCGCTGCGGATCGATCGAGATCCATCATCACCAGCATGTCGACCGACTGGCTGCTGCCGTTATTTCCGCCTCCACCATTGCCGGCGTCTTCCTCGTCGACATAGCGCACGATCGTGCAGGAACTGAGGCTGAGCGCCACGATGATCAATACGAGTTTCGTCCACTTCATGATGTCGCCTCGTTCGACTCCACGGGGCCAATACTCGTCCTCATCACCACGCGAGCGTTGATGCGGGCGAGTCCCTGCCCGTCGCGAATCATCGCATCTCGCAGAAGCTCGGTGAATGTCGCGCGAGCGCCGAGGAATTCGGCGCGCCCAACCGGAATCTCGAGCGCGAGTTCGGCCGTCAATGCATTGCGCTGGGTCTGGCCCGTGATGCTCAAGACGCGGTCCCGGACGTCAGCCCGTGTTCCGCGCAGAAAATTGGCCAGCTCGGCGACCGGCATCTGATGCACGATATCGGCGAGGATCTCTTCGTCGGCGTGCAGCGCCGTGGTCTCGAGCGCAATTCGGCTCAATACGGCCTGTGCGACGTCCGGTCGCTCTCCCTTGATCTCGCGCAGCATCGACTCCTGCTCGTCGAGCGGCAGGGCTTCGAGCATATCCACGAGAAGCGCCGCCTGACCGTCGACCTCGCGTCCGCTGTGCGTGAGGTCTTCAGCCGCGCGCCTGAGCCGACTCGCCAGCGCGGTATCGGCTTTTTTGTCGAGCCCTTCGGCGCTGGTTCCCAGGAAGAGTTCTCGGCGTGCACGATCGTCGAGCGTCTCGAGAAACGCACTCCGCACCGAACCCCGCAAGAGTCCGACCACGTGAATTTTTTCTTCAGTCGTGCACGTCGAGAGAATCGAGCGCAAGGCTCCGACCGAAAGTCCTTCGAGAAACTCCCACTCGCGCGTCATGCCCTCTTCATCGAGTGTGACGCGGGCCGCTGCGAGGCGATTACGAAGCTGGCGCGAGAGCTGTCGCAGCTCGTCGTCCGTGAGTTCACGCCCGTCTCGGACATACTCCGAGACCGTGGCAAGGCGACCTTTGAGAGCCGCATCGGATTTCAAGTCTTCGAGCACATCGGCCCCCACCACGGGCACGAGACGAGCGACGGCATCGAGATCATCTTCGAGCCACTGGCGGAGGACGCGATTTCGCACGACCCGCGATTCCATGAGCACCGCTCGCAATTCGTCGGGATCGACCTCTTCGGGCCTACGC
>CAYFTY010000191.1:0-7251 GCA_964346045.1 uncultured Bradymonadales bacterium
CACCAAGGTGATGGTCAACGTCGCCCAGCCGGCGGCGGCCTTCAGCTGGTGGCGGGCTTTCGAATTTCTTGCCGCACCTCTTATTCTCGATTCCCTGCGAGTTGCTTCACTTTCGGTCTCTCGGGGCATTGCGAGACGGCATCTACGAATCCACATTGTCCGAAGGAAACGAGCGCGCGCTCATCAAACGCCATGGCGGAAGCGTGGCACTGCTAGAGGGCCTGGCAGATTCCTCCACTGACGGCCTTCAGATACTTCAGCCAGGCGTTGAAAGAAATGAATGAGTTAGGGCCAGAACACACGCACGGTGCAGGCCGCATTGTAGCGAGACAGACCGGGTTGCTTCGAAGACGATGACGAGATCGACGCGTCCTCATCGTCGTCGAAACCGGCATCGTGGAGTGAGAACTCGGCGGCGATCCGTTGCCAGAGACGAGGTGGGCACGCTAGTCTCCAGAGAAGATTGGAAACCATTCACTCAGGAGGCGAGCCGATGAGCCTGCCCGACCCCTACATCAGTCCACAGGGCTACCGCATCGATACCGGTGAGGTGTATGACGACGGCGGTGAGGGCTTCTGCGTCTTGGTCGTGCAGCACGACCAGGAGGCCGACACTCGCCGATGCCAACTCAGCGCTTCTCCCAACCTCGCGACCACCGACGCTGAGATCGTGGTCGACCGCAACGGGTGGATCTACAGCCATTGGCAGGCCCCGACGGGACGTCGATTTTTCATCCACTCCCAGACCACGGTCGAGACCGAGAGCGAGGGTCAGACCGAGGTAGTTGCCGAGGCCCCTGTGGCGCTCACTGCCATCACCGGGCGCGTCGAGAATGAGCTGTGGCTCATCGGCCGCGACGGATACGTGGGCCGTCTGCGCGAGGGCACAATCGCCGACCTACCCATCGCCGGGTGCTCCGATGTCAACGAGATCACGATCTCCCCGGAAGGCACCGTGTACGCGGTAGGCGAGAATGGTGGCTTCTTTCGACTTCACGGCAACTCGTGGACCCGGATCGACCTCGGCATCGACACCGACCTGTTCGGTGCACTGGCCAACGATGACGACGATGTGCTGCTATGTGGCGCAGCAGGCTTGTGTGGGCGCTACCACGCCGGCTCAATCGAGCGTTTTGAAGCAGCCGCCGAGCGCAACCTGTACGACGTTGCGGTTTTTCAGGGTGAAGTGTACTTCGCGGCCGGCACCTTCGGAGTCGACCGCCTCACCGGTACCAGCGTCGAGCCGTTCAAAGATGTCGCCTACGCGTTCCACCTGTGTTCCAACGACCGGTACCTGTACACCTCGGGCCTCAACCGGGTTGGCCGGTTCGATGGGACGGGGTGGCTCAAGGTCGACTATCTCTGACCCACTGAGGTGCGCCGTCGGCGTCGTAGCGTTTGAAGTCGGTCTGCACTGCACTGTGCCCCATCAAGATCGTGTCTCAGGCTTGCCGACCAACCGGCCAAAGCGCAGTCGAATCGTCGACGTCGTCGAGCGGCACGATCGCGCCTGCCTTCACGAACAGCGGGATCCGAAGCTGTGCGCCACCGCTGAGCGGTGCTGAGAATTGGAATGGTGGCCCGAGGTCATCGGATCTCTCGAACGCGGTCTTCCGATCGTCTCGATGTCGACGGGGCACCACCTTCCAAGTCGACGATGATCCTCCCCGGGCCGGGGGAGGAAATCCGAGCCAAAGCGAGGATAGGAGGGGTGCGAGGTGCCTTTCAAAGCTGGTCGCTCGACCTGTGCTTTGGTACGCTTCGACCATGACCGACGAAGAGCGCAAACGATGTGAGGAGCGGCTGCGAGTCGCCATAGATCTCGCCCAGACCGGGATCGAGATGCAGCGCGAGAAGATTCGTAGACGACACCCCAACGTGACCAATGAAAGAATCGACGAGCTCCTGAGCCAATGGCTCAGAACTCGACCCGGTGCAGAATTTGGTGATGGCTGGGGAGTTCCGCGCGAATCGTTAGAGGCACGAAATAGTGACTGAGCTGCTAAGAACACTCGGTTTGGTTTCCGAAACCCTCGATGAAATGGCGGTCAACTGGGCGCTCGTGGGTGGGCTGGCTGTTTCGGCACATGTTGAGCCCCGATTTACGCGAGATATCGACATCGTGATCGCCGTCGAAGACGCCGAAGACGCCGAAATGCTCGTCCATGAATGGACCAACCGGGGTTTCGTGCTGGATCAGATTCTAGATCAGCAGGCCACTGGCAGGCTGGCGACAGTTCGAACTCATTCATCGGGAGGGAGTGCGACCGGAATTGTGGTCGACTTGCTTTTCGCTTCGTCAGGGATCGAACCAGAAATCGCCCATCAGGCGCAGGTGCTGCAGCTGGGAAAAGGCGTTACGGCGCCTGTTGCGCGTCCGGGCCATCTCTTCGCATTGAAGCTACTTTCGGTCGACGCCGATGATCGACCCCAAGACCTGGTCGATTTGAAGGCACTTGCGGCCGCAATGGATGCACTCGAGCGCGAACGAGCACGTGAGGCAGTGGAGCTCATCGAAGAGCGGGGTGAGCACAGCTAGTTCGCCTGAAGGAGCGACAGCATCGCGCCTTCGGGGTCCGTGATCATGGCCATTTGTCCGATCTCCCCGATGGGCATTGGCGGCATGGTTACGTTTCCCGTACCCCTGCAATCTATTTCCGATTTGGCACAGCCCGGCATTCGTCAGCTCGTGGTAGCGACGCGCCGACTCGGGCGGGCACGTAGGCGCGCCAACCACGCGGGGACCCTGATGCTCTCTTGTACTTCTTGATTACTCGCAGGTCACGTTGAACCGCCCGCAGGGTGGGGAAGGCGGCAGCTGAATCTGGTAGGGCAGGCCGAGTGATTCGAACGTTATCGCGTCACACCCCGGAAGCTCCGACGTGGCGCTGATCAGGCCCTCCGTGGCGTCGATGGCGCAGGCAACCCCCTGGGCGACGGTACCGCTGCAATTGTCTACGGGCGAGCAGAACTTGCCCCCAGAGGGTTGCCCCGACACCTGCATCACGCAGTTGTCTAAGCTCTCCTGACAGGTTTGCCGGAGCTCCTCAGTATCCATGGAGTCCGTGTCTTCGGCGGCACCGTAGGCGGTGAGGATGCATAGCGCCGCAGGCCTTCCCAGCTGGTCCGTATAGGCACCGAGCTCCTGGCAGATTCGCGTACGGTCCTCGTCGTCCAGCTCGTTTGATGGTGTGTCCGGCGCTACGCCAGGATCGAACGAGTTTGCTGCGTTCGCATTGTTGGTGGTGTTCTGAGTGTTGTTGACGTTATTCGAGGAATTCGACGCATCCGCATCGTTGCTCTTGCCTTCGGTATCTCCGCAACCAAGAATGGCTGCGATAATCGTCACCATCATGAGATTGAGTTTCAAACCTTCTCCGTCGTGATGTGGCTTTGTGCTCGGATCAACCGTCGGCCCGCATGCCGTTGGGTTACATGTTACGGGTCTCGAAACGAAGTGATCAAGTTGCGGTCACGATGCACCTAAACGCGAGGTCGTTGTGAGGGCCATCTCAACTTGTGGAAGTGCTCGCCATCGTCTTTCGTCTTTCGAAAGAGGTTCAGGACGCAACCGTCGGTCAGTTCCGAAGACGTATAGTAGATTGCTTGACCTAGAGGTGCCTCATGGCGACGGTCGTAAACTCGACCGATCGTCGCGCACCATCCAGGAAGAAATCCAGGCATGACTCCCAGTCACCGTCGACTCCGAAACCCGGAGGCCGGAAGCCGGAGGCCGCAGCGGCGGCTCGGTGTCGGTTGAATGCTTCACCCCGCGACAGAGGCGGCCTGAACCTGGGGCTCGAGGGCGAAGACGATGGGATCGTGACCTCGACTTCTGGGCCGTCTCGCTCTGCGAATGAATCGCTGTCAGTCATCGATAACGGTTTCCTCGCCGTCTGCGCTGACGAAGATCGTTTCGACCTCACTGGCCTCGTCCCGCAGCCGGCTGGGTCTGAGTACGATGATTTCAAAAAAACCTGAAATCAGGGGAAGTAGAGCGTGACCAAGAATCGATGGCCCCGCCACGGCTGCTCGATGTAGCTGTCGTAGCGAACCACGTCGTGGACATACTCGAGCCGAGCGCCCACGTCCAAATCCAGCCACACACGGTGTGCCGTGTGGGTAGTCGGGCCCAGGGATACACCGCCACCGACGGTCGCATCTCGCAGTGTGGAGAATGTCGGTTCGTAGGCGTAGCCCAGCTCGTCGCAGCCCTCGTCGGTCGGCAGGTTGAACCGAACTCCGAAGGACCCGTGGGTGATGATTCGGTCTCGCTTGCGCCACCAGTGAGGTTGGCCGCTCTGCAGCCCCGCCCCGGCGAAGAGGGTGGTGAAGAAGGTATCCCAGGTTCGTGTCGTCACGCTGAACATCCCCTGGCTCGACCAGTTGAGAAACTTCTCCTCCTCGGAGTCTGGCGTGAACGAAATCCCGATCGTGCCGTCGGCTTCGATGCCGAAAGACGACGAATAGCGAGTCAAGAGCAGCGGGGAGGTTAATTGCAGCCAGAGGTAGAGCGGCCATTGGCTCGTTGCACTGTCCGGCAGGGTATCGCTGGTACCGACGGCTTCTGCCGTAGGAATGTATCCACCCATGATGCCAAGCTTGGCCCCAACCCAGCGACCTTGCAGAGCGAGCAAGCTATGCGCCGTCTCGAGGTCATCTCCAAGAGTCAATTCGTCGGCCCGAGCCGCCGGAATCGCCGAGATTAGGACCGCCGTAACTACCAGAAGTGCGGCCGTTTTTCGTCGTAGCTGATTCAAAATCTCGCCCCCGCTTGAACGCGCCAGCCCACCGGTGTGAGGTCGTCGGGGGCATTGAGCCAGTAGATGCCTCGCGCATGCAGATAGAGGCTCGACCCGTAGAGGGTGAGTCCTCCATGCAATGGTGACATCGCATTGAACTCACCGGACCCTTCATCGTCGAAGAGGTCCGCGGCCCACAGTGCGTTCCACTCCGTTCCAACGTCGATGCTGAGCCATTGTCCGAAAGGCACAGCCAGGCCCGCTTCGGCACCGAGAAAGCGAAACCCGGTATCCTGAGCGGTAGTGTTCAATGCGTCGGCCTCGGACTCGCCCTGCAATTGTCGGTAAGCTACACCGAGATAGGGAACCAATTTCGGGTCGGTACTCGAGCCTTCGAATCGGAAGGTGTGTCGCAGTGCGAATTCGAAGCCCCGAACCTGCGTCAGCTCGAATGGCCGCAATGCAAAGCCTGCCTCCAGCGACGTCCCCACGATGGTCAGTCGACCCGCCACCATCGAGGCGATCTCGGCGTCCCGTAGCGGCATGCCCTGAGCGTAAGCAGAGAGTTCGACGATACTCGAACCTTTCTCTTCGGCGACGGGACCCAGGTCGATACGTTGATTGAGACCTGTCGAGCGCCACGGGCTGACATCCGCCTCGTCTTCGACGTAAATTTCCACAATCGACTCGCGAGACACGTCTTCGCCGCGGTCGAATTTGGGGGTTCTGGGATCTTCCCAGGCGGCGTCGGCGAGCGGGATGGGTTCGGTTCGACCGAGCTTGACGACGTTGCCGGCATTGCCTGAAATGATGGCGGAGAACGGTTCCGGCGTGAGTTTGAAGAGCTCTTGCTCACTTTCGCTCAGCTCACCCAACACCGCCGATTGAACGGACCTGCCCGAGCGCAGCATCGAGATTCGAAGCAGAGCTTCCATGACTCCGTCGTTGTCGTTGGCCTGTCGAGCGCGCTGAAGGACTTCATTCGCCGCGCGCAGGGCGGTCTTTTGCTTACGGTTATTATCAGCTTTAACCGCTTCTCGTACCCGCGCGACCGCGCTCGAGTAGTCCGAATAGAGTTGGTTTGGCATCGCGTATTCTTCCGTGCCGACCTGCGTCGTGACCTTCCCGGTCCTGGGGTCCCATTGTGCCGATGAACGAGATGGGAGGCTGAAGAAGACCTTCGGCGGAGAATATTCGGCCTGCCCCGTCCTCGGATTGGGCAACATTCGAGTGGAGCCAGTCCGCGAGACCGGCATTTTGGTCGTGCGTTCGGAGTTCGCCATCGTTGTTCGCTTGCCGTCGAATTCGAGCACGATGTCCCAGTATTTCTCCAACTCGACGCTGCCGCTGAGCTGAACCGTGATCGTCGTCCAACTCCCGGTGATTACTTCTTCGGTTTTGGTTTTGGTGAGCGTCTCCTGCCTTTCGTATTCCGTCCGAGCTTCCATCATCCTTATACATCCGCGGCGACTGTCGCTGTTGTTTGAACGTTTATCGCAGTAATCGAAAACGCTCTCCTTTGTCACGGTGGTGACTTCCTTCGACGACGTCTCGAATTTCGACCCTGTCTTGGTTGCCTGGACGTCGACCCAGGTGTCGCAGTTGAGGTTGACGTTGATGCGCGCCACCTGTCGCGTGCCGTCCCCGGCTCCTACGAAAGTCGGTTCGGGTGCGAAATTAATGGTGCAGTCACCACTCTGGCGAACGTTCGGTTCAATACGTACCGCTTTGAGCTGCAGGGGCTGGCCGAGAAAGAGGCTGCCGTATCGCTTCTTGGCGGCCTCTGCACCCGAGACGCCGTAGTAGTGCGCCAGCGCCGCATACAAGTATGCGGTGGCAGGGGCATTCGAGTTCTCGCGGGCCAGCCGCAGCAATTCGTTCCCTCGACGATCGGCGATTCGCCTCCATTCGGCATCGACTCGGGCTTGCTGTTCTATGGTCAATGGAAACTCTTTCGAGACGGACTCCAGGATTTGTCGTGCGGTCGAGAACTCGCTCGCCAGTGCCTGAGAGTTCGCCCGGGTCGTCGCCTTTCGCACGCGCTGCTCGATTACGGAAACCGCCCGTTCATCCCAGGGGCGATGCCCGAATCCACGCTCCTTGCGAATCTTCACGAATGCTTCGAAGTCGGCCGCCGGGTCGAGCCTTTCGAGCACCGCATCGCCCGCTTTGATGAACTCCGATTCGAGCGCGTCGGGCAACGTGGGTATCTGCCAGGAAGGATGACTTTCCAGAGCTTCGAGCGAGGCAACCGCCTTGATGCCGGTTTGCTTTGCGAGAGCCTCGAACGACTCTTCGAGAGCGTTTCGACCCATCTGGCCGGCTTTTTCCTCGAGGCGGGGAATCGTCGAAATCCGCAGAAGCTGGTCGGTTTTGAGCTTCGCGTTTTTCGGGGTCGTGAGCTTTTTTTCGAGATGGTCGAGTAGCAACTCGTCGGCCTCTTCCCGCGCGGCCTCTTTGCCCCAGCCGTCGTTCTCGCTGATCTGCAGAGCATCTTCGACACCACCGT
>CAYFTY010000192.1:0-7245 GCA_964346045.1 uncultured Bradymonadales bacterium
GGGGTGCCCGGCGGGGTTTTTCTCGGAAATAAAAAATTTGGTTGATGTTTTTCGTCTGGTCCCCCCGCCCCCCCCCCGCCGTAACCAGCACGCCGATCGTGAAGGGGACGTGCAGCACGAGCGCAGCCAGTGGATAGCGAATCGCCATCGCTTCGATATCGCTCGTGGCTCCTATCAAAAAGAATTGTGCGAAAGTGTTCCACATGAAGTGCAGAAACATGGCAAATGCCAGTGCTGCTGGCGGGATGAGCCAGCGCAAGAACCCACCTCGCATCACGCGAAAGATGCCCAGCCCGGCACCGGCGATGGCGGTATAAATCGCGTGCGAACCAATGGCCGCAACGATCCCGCGAATCCAGAAGACGCTCAAGACACCGCCGATATCGGGCATGCGCACGTAGTAGACATAATTCTCGAAGGTCGCGAATCCGAGACCGGCGAGCGCTCCATAGACGACACCGTCGAGGACGTTGTCGAAATGGCGGGGAAACGCAAAGAAGATCACCAGCACGGCGAGTACCTTGGCGATCTCTTCGACAAAAGGCGCCGAGAGACTCACCGTCGCCTGTCTGGACATGCTCGCGTCACCCAGCGCCTCGAAGGCGACGATGTCAAAGATGCTATTGAAGACGTACGAGACCCCGCACGCCACCACCGCACCCCAGAAAAACGCCATGCCCAACAACCACCAGGGCTCACGCTCGTTGCGGTCGATCCAGATGAAAAAGAGGCCGTAGGGGATGCAGATCAGGATTGCCAGAAAGGCTGAGAGCAGCGCGATCAGCGGCCTTTCGATCACATCCAAGAGAAAGCTCTTTCCCATGAAGATACTGATGATGGCAAAGAGCACCAGCGATAGACATCCTCCGCAGCCTACGGCGATTTGGCGACCGGTCTCGCTGCGAGCTTCGATCGCAGCCAGAGCCTGTGTAGATGACGGTTCTTGTGTCATGTATCCCCTCGAATATTTTGAATGCGCTTAGACTAGCGCGGTATGCGAGAGTTGGAAACAGATACTTTGGGCGTTACTATCGGTGAATACCGGAGATACGCAGAACATGGGTCATCGCGCGAATTATGTGATACGCGAAGGCGGCGAGTTGGAACTCTTCTTCTCGCTATGGGGCGCTCTGACTGTACCTGACGATGTTTTCTGGGGGCCCGAGTGGGCCGAAGCGTTCATTCGCCAACAGGATCGCGTCGCCGATGATGACTGGCTCGACGATATCTGGGGCGAGGGCGGCGTCGCGCTCGACAAAGACGAGGGTGTCATCACGCTTTTCGGCGGCGAAGTCCTTGGTCACGCACCCCTGAATCGCGTCTTCGTCGATCTGATGAGCGCACTCTGGGCAGAAAAAGGCTGGCAGGTGCGCTGGGCCGATGCGGGTATGCCCGCCATTGCCGCCGCCGTGGGCCTCGACCCCACGATTGCTACGGCCACGCCAACGCCTCCGACGCCTGCTCCACTCGAGACGATTGGCGCGAACGTTTATGATCCCGAGCTCAACGAGTTTCGAATTCTGACCCTCGTCTCGACGCTTCGTGACGGGCAGACGATCCATCGCGTCAGCGACACACGCGCGACCTCGATGCTGGCCAATGGCCCCGAGATTTTGACGGTCTTCGAAACCTTGCCGCTCTATGGCGATGTCGCCGAAATGTGGCAAAAACCCGACTATTTCGACGACGAATCATGGACCCTCGCCGACGAATTTTCGTCGACGATCATCCTCGAGCCTGCAGCACGTCGCATTGAATTCTACGAACTCTACGCCAATCGTTCGTCGGTCGGTTTCTTGAGCAATCACTGGAAGCGGTGGCATCTCGAGCGATTCAAAGGCGGTCTTCGAGAGCATTTCGAGCGCCTGGGGTCACCGCTTTTGCCGGGCCTCGAGCTCGAAGCGACCGAATCTGAGATCGTGATCGAACTCAGCGAAGACGAGGCCATCGAACAGGTCGCGAGCGCGTTGCTCGCCCGCCGTACCGAGGCGCCCCAGGGGTTGCGTGAGAATACCTCGGACGTCGACGATACCGACGAGATCGAGATGTACTGGGTGAATCCCAACCTCGATGAGGATCCATCGCTCGATGAATCCGAGCGGCGAGAGATCTTTGGCTCGGCGCTGGCCGCCATGATGGAACATCGTACGACACAAGAGCGATAGCTGAATTGGCAGAGCGAGCCACCCTGTTCTAGACTCGGGGTGTGAGTCCCTCCTCCCATAGCCTCGAGCGCCGTCTCAACCCAACCGAGATGTTGCCGGCCGAGAAACACTACGAGCCGCCCAGCGCGTGGAACGCACTCTTCAAGGCCACCGGCGTCGTCATGGGCGCCATGTTTCTGGCGCTGATTGCCGCCTTTATCTCGCCGGCCGCGCCGCTATTCGTGTTCGCGGGCGCCACGATGGGATATATCGGCGTCAACGTTTTTCAGATTCACAAGGGTGCAAACCTCAACCTCGAGGGCGTGCAGGAACTCAATTGCGGCAATATCGAACGGGCTGCCTCGATCTTCGAAGAGCTCGCCAAGAACTATCGCTCGCATCCGCATCATGCGCTTTTCGTGCATAACCGTGGGGTTTGTTATCTGGTCGATGGACACCCGCGTCGAGCCTGCTCACTCTTCAATGCCGTGCGTCGTAGCAAGCGGCTTCGGACCTTTGCACTGCGTCGATTTCGACATTATCCGACGACGCAACTCGCGCTCGCGCTGGGTTTGCTCGGCGCGATCCGCGAAGCCGACGAAGTGTTGCGACAAGCCGAAGACGACCAGAAGTACGTCGTCTTTGGGATGACGATCGTTCCCCGCGCGATCATCTATTTGCGGCAGGGTCAACCCGGCCGTGCGCTCAAGCATCTGACGCGCCACTGGACCGAAGCCGAGGGGCTTGCTGCCGGGCGCTCGGCCAAGGCGCTGCGTATCTTGCGGGCGTTTGCTGCCGAGCAGGTCGGCGAGACCGCCAATATCGAGCGGTTGATGGCAGGTGTGTATCCGTTCGAGCCTCGAGACATCCAGTGGCTCTGGGTGCACTGGCCCGAGCTCGAGGACTTTTGCGCGCGGCGGCTATGAGTGTTCCCAGGCGCTATCGGCCAGCGCATGGCCAGACCATTCTCTATCTCACGAGCCCGACGGTCGCGGCTGGCGTGGCCGCGCTCAGTCTGATCTTCGTGCTCGATGCGCCCGCGCACAGCTTTTTATGGGTACCGGTGCTTGCCGCATTCGTCGTTTTTGCGATCTTGATCTGGCTGATCAAGCGACGTGCCGAGGAATGTCAGCTCATCATCGAGCTGATGTTCGCCGAGGGTCAGATCGAGCTGGCCGCCGAGCTTTTTGAGCGTGAGACCCGATGGCGACATCGACCCACGCACGGGATCTTCGTCTTCAATCGAGCCATTGCGTATATCTTCCAGGGGGAACATCAGATGGCCCTCGAAATCTTCGAGACGATGCGAAAAGACGGTGCATTCGAGCAGGCATTGACGCAGACGCTTTCGACAGCCGAGCCGGTCTACCGGGCGCTTGCGGCTTCGCTCGCGGGCGCACTCGATCGTGCAGACGATGCACTCGAAGAGGCCGACCACGAAGACCTCGAGCCGCTGACCATCTTGCCGCAGGCCATTGTGTGGATTCGTCGCGACCGCGCCGCAGACGCGCTCGAATTGCTCTCGAGGCGTTGGACGGATGCCGAAGAGATGGCGGGCGTTTTTTCGCTGGCGGCTCTCTACCTCGTGCGAGCTTTTGCCACCCGGCTCGCCGAACCCGAGCGCGAGCTCGAAGTCGAGCGTCTCATCGACAACCTGCAGCCGTGGGACGAGACGCTGGTAGGCTGGGTCGGTACGGACTGGCCCGAGATGCGCGAGTTCTGCTCTGCATTCAGCACCGAGCCCGACCGGTAGCCTGTCTCGAGCTACTTCGTGGAACGCCGACGTCCCCGTCGGCATAAGCGCCGAAGCGGGCAGCGGGCAGCTTTCAGCGGGCAGCGCTCGAAGCTCGACAACAACCTGGCTCGAACCCTCGAAAAGTCTTGGAACCCCGGTCGCCGACCGCCTACAACCAAAGCCTTGTTCTGCAGTGGCCAAAGAAGTAAAAGAGCCTCGCAGAAATACTGACGATTGAGATGGAATGATGAGTGAAAAAGAAGAGTATCTGGGCGTCATGAACGCCGACTACGCCCGTGGTCGACAAGAAAAGAAATACCTGAACTACCGCTACCGCGTGCGTGCGCAGGTCGCGGCCGACGCCTTTCGCCACTTTCACCCCTTTCAAGACGAAGTGAACGTCTGCGAATTCGGCGCGGCTGACATGCTGACGCTTTTGCAAATTCGCGAGCTCGTCGGAGCACGCGGCGATTACCTCGGCATCGAATATGCCGAAGACCTCATTGAATCAGCACCACCGCTTCCTGCGGACACCCGCGTGATTCAGGGTAACGTGATGGATCTGCCCGACGAGGTCGAAGAAGAACACTGGGATCTCGTGAGCTGCCTCGCCGTTCTCGAGCACCTGCCCGACCCGCAGGCATGCGTCGACGAAGCGATGCGCATCCTCAAGCCCGGCGGCGTCTTCGTGGCCACCTGCCCCAACCCCTTCTGGGACGACCTCGCCGGAAAATTTGGCATGGTGGCAGACGAATTCCACGAGATGGAAGTCACCGGAGACGTGCTCGTCGACCTCTGCCAGACCGCTGGATTTGTCAGCGTTTCGTTTCGCCCCTTCATGTGGGTTTTCACCGGTGTGCTGCCCTATATCGGCGTCGAATTGACCCCCGAAATGTCGCTGCAGGTCGACCACTTCATCCATCAGCTCCACCTGATGGATTTCTCGTTCGTGAACCAGGCCGTCATTGCGCAAAAGCCGTACTGAGCCGTTCCTTTTTGACTGGATGAATGATGGATTCTCTACGCTTTTCGAAGAAGTCGAATCGCCGCACCTTTCGCTTTCCGCAGCCAAAGCCCGGACATCGTGACTGGTACGCTTACGAGGCGCTGCGCGCGCTTCCGCGAATCATCTTGATGATCGACAAGAATCGATACTCTGAGACCTACGGATGTTTCGACCGCGAGTACTGGCACTATCGGACGGTCGACTTCCCCTGCGGCATGAACCAGGAGTTCTGCCTGCCGCTCGCGCTCGCCTATAAATACGAATTTCCGTACAACCCGTATTATCAGGTCGAGCGTCTCAAAGAGCTGGTGATCGCGTCGATTCGATTTTCGATCAAATCGTCGCATCCCGATGGCACCTGCGACGATTATTTCCCCTTCGAAAAGGCGCTCGGAGCGTTGGTTTTCTCGACCTACGCGATGACCGAGTCGTATCTCGAACTCGAGCTCGAAGATCAAGAGATGGTCGACTTCTTCAAGCTTCGCGCCGACTGGCTGGCGACGCATAACGAGACCGGTCAGCTCGCAAACCACCAGGCGTTTGCGGCGCTCGCGCTCTACAACGTCTACATGATCACGGGCGAGACGAAGTACCGTGAGGCGTCGGATCACTTTCGGGATATCACGCTTTCCTGGCAGCACGCCGAGGGTTGGTATCAGGAGTACGAAGGCGCAGACCCCGGCTATCACTCGTGCTCGATCGCATTCCTTGCCAAATTATGGCAGAAATCGCGCGATCCGCTGATCGTCGAATCGCTCGAAAGCGCCGTCGAATTCGCGACCTACTTCATGCATCCCGACGGCTCGTACGCGGGCGAATACGGAAGCCGAAATACCTATCATTTCTACCCGCATGGCTTTGAAGTGATGTCGGAGTTCTATGAGAACGCCGGGCGAATTGCCGACACCTTCTTGACGCGTTCGATGCCCGAGCGCCGTCGTTACTATAACGACGACAACCGCATGTGCGCGCATTATGTCTACGATTGGATGCAGTCGTGGCGCGATTACAACGAAGAGCGGCATGGTCTCTTAGACGACCATCGCGAGAATTTCGAGCGCTGGTTCTCAGATGCCCGTATCTTCGTCAAAAAGACCGACCACTACTACGCCGTCTGCTCGCTCGCTAAAGGCGGCGTGCTCAAGGTGTTCGATCAGGACGGACCGATCTACAGCGACTCGGGAATCCTGCTCAAAACCGAAGACGATGTCCTCGTCTCACACCTCGTAGACGACGAATTCGAGATCCGCGCCGACGTCGAGAACGCGCGATTCATCGCCAAAGGCCCCATGTCGAAGCGACGCTATCCGCTGCCCTCGCCGGTCAAGCAGATGGCCTTCCGCAGCATGAACTTGAGCGTCGGTCGCCTCGGCCCAAACGCCGTGCGAGCCATCCTGCAAAAGGTGCTCATCACCGGAAAACCCCGCACCGATGTCTCGTTCGAACGCACATTCGAGTTTGGCGAGGACTCCATCAAGATCGAGAACATCGTCGATGCGTCGAAGGTCGACGACACCTTCGAATCGATGGCCACCGGCAGCGACGCGACGTCGATCTACGTCGCGAACTCGAATACCTTCCAGGAGTCGGTGCTACTGCCCTGGAACGAACTCGACGAGCACGTCGGCGAGCTGAATCGCAATCGACGCGTCGATTTCGAGATCGAGGTGGATTGTAGTTGAGGTGGGCTACCGGCCCAGAGATGCCAGGCCATAAAAGAAGGCGAAAAGTGTGTCCGACTCGTATGTCACATAGCAGGTTCAGGTCCTACTGAACCGTAGCCAAGAGCTCCTCGAGCGATCGCGCGTCGAGCTTTCCATCCTCAGCTTTCGCGTAGAGCACGAATTCCGTGCGCGGATTTTCGACCGCCGGCGAAAGCTCTACCAACATCCCATCGGGCTTGAGGGTCTTGCGACCCATCACCTCATCGAAGCGCACGTCGAGATGTGGCGAGTACGAGCGGTAGACGAGCTCGGTGCAGATGATCTTGTCCTGGCTCGAGAGGTCGAACGAGAAGTCGTAGGGTGTTCCGCGAAGCTCGATGGCCCGGCGGATGGCCGTTCGCTTGACCTCGTCGCTGACCTTCGGCCGCAGCACGGCGAGCGAGTTGGCGTCTATCGCAAATTCGGCCGAAGAGAAGCGCACGCCTTCTCCGATCGCCTCGATGGCGGCAAATTCGAACCCGTCTTTGTCTTTTCCTTCGTACTCGGCGAGCGCCGTCTCGAGGGCCCGGTCGGTACCGAGCGCGCGGATCTCTTCGGGCGTGCCCAGATACATGGCCGCGTGGCCCCAGTGGCCAGGCAGAAAGGTATTCGAGATGTAGCCGTCGCGGCGTGTGAGCAGGATGTCGCCGGGTTCGA
>CAYFTY010000193.1:0-7241 GCA_964346045.1 uncultured Bradymonadales bacterium
GAGACATCGTCATCAGCGTGGACTATGCCCAACGAACGCTGCAGCGCAAGGACCATCGTCGTCGGGTTGCCGAGGCGCTTGAAATCCCGGCAGACGAACTCACCTGGTCACTCGAAGATGAATTGGATTTCTTGATCATACACGCGGTGCTCCACCTCGTCGGACATGACCACGCCGAAAAAGAGGATGAGCTGCTGATGAAAGCCGAGGAAAAAAGACTCTGGATGGCGCTCAACCCTAATTGAACTGCGTATCGTCGTCCGGCACGGTCGCCATCGCGAGAAGCTCACTCAGACGTTTCACCACCTGCTCGAGGCGTTTTTCGACATCGAGTTCCGCCAGAAGGGCCTGACGCTCTGCCGGCTCGGGAAAGAGAACGCTGCCGACGACATCCGCGACACCGTCCGACGTCTCGACTTCGGCCATCATCGTGCTCAGGTATTCGGCCACGCGCGCGTTGACGTTGCGCATACTCATGACGAGAAGTTCGAGGGTCTGCAAGTGCTCGGCGATATCGTCTCCGCCGTCATCTTGTTCCAGCAGCCGGGCGCGAACTCTCCGATACGTCTTCTCAGGGGGGTGTTCTTCGAGAAACTCGACGCGCCCTGCTCCACGAAGCTCGAGTAAGAACCGGCCATCGGGAAGCTCTTCGAGCGCCTCGATAAAACCCACACCAGCAATGTTTTCGACCCTCGGACGTCCGTGCTCGTCGGTGCCGCCGTCGGGGATGATCAGCGCCATGGCGATCGGCATGCCCTCGTCGCGAGCATCTCTGACCATTTGTCGGTACCGAGGTTCAAAAATATGAAGCGGCAGCGTGGTGTGGGGAAAGAGCACCGTCTGCGGCAGTGGGAACATCGGCAAATCTTCGAGGTGCTGCGCGAGTTTTTCGAGGTTTTCGGCGCTCATGAAGGTCCTGACGCAAAGAGCGTGACGTCCTTCTGATGATTCTCGCCGGCAGTTCGATACATCAAGGATCCTTTTTGGGACCTGCTTCGGGCACCGAAACTCCTTTTCCTGGAAAATCCATTTCGTTAACGAGTTCGCCGTCTCGAAAAAACTCCCACCGGCCGACCCGCTCATCTCTGCGATAATAGCCACGGGCCGAGAGCTGCCCATCATGTTCATACAACTCCCACGTACCGGCGCGATTGCCGCGTGTATATCCCCCCTCTGCTCGCACGTTCCCGTCGGGCCAGTACCACGTCCACTCGCCATGAGGACGATCGTCGACGTACGCCCCCACGCGCGAAGGTTGCCCCCTGGAAAAAAAAACCCGCCACTGTCCGACGCGGCGGCCCTTGCGGTAGTGGCCGTCGTACACCGGAATGCCTTCTTTGAAGCCTTGCCAGTGGCCGTGGAATGTATCGTCTCGGTATGAGCCCTCGGTCTCTTTGACCCCGTTTTCGTCCCAGAAAACCCAGCGGCCCGTCGCCGCTGAATGATTGTAGCTACCCTGGGACGCGAGCACGCCGTTCATGTGCCAGGTCTTCCAGAGGCCGTGTTTCTGCCCGCCGTGGTATGCACCTTCGGCTTTCTTTACGCCGCCTGGATACCAATGGGTCCATTCACCTTCGGGCACGCTGCCGACGTAGCTTCCCTCTTCGCTCTTGTATCCGTCCTTTCCCCAGAAGGTCCATTCGCCCTCAGCCAGGCCGTTGATGTAACGCCCCTCGGACTCCGCGGCGCCGTTGGTGTGCCAGAAACGCCAGATCGAGTGCTGCCGGCCTTTGACATAGATTCCCTCGCTCGAGCGCTCGCCGTTTTCCCAAAACGTCTTCCAGCGACCGACCTGCAGATTCTCTTCGTATCGGCCGGTCGACTGAAGCTCGCCGTTTTCGTGCCATGATTCGGCCGGCCCCTGTCGAATTCCGTTTGCATAGGTGGTGCGGCTTTCGAGCTTGCCGTTCGAAAAATAGTTTTCCCATACGCCCGTTTTGGCTCCCGCACTGTATGAGCCGCGCTCAGCAACTGACCCGTCCGGCAAAAAGAACTCCCATTCGCCGACACGCAGGCCATTTCGATACTCTCCGCGGCTCTTTGGCGTGCCGTCCTCGTACCATGCCATCCACGGTCCTTCGCGTTCTCCTCGCTCGTTGACGCAGACGCGCTCGAGCTCGTTCGGTGGCAGTCCTCCTGAGAGAGTCGTTCCCTGGGGGCAACCGCGCGGCGAAGTTCGGCGCTGCTCGGCCTCTTTGGGAGTCGAGGCGCAGGCGGCCAGAAAGATGAGAGAGAACATGAGCGCACTTCGCTTCATGCACCCATTGTAGATAGAGCTACATCGCCATGAAAGCGATTCCGAACGCTGGCTCAGATGAGGTCTTTGAGCCAGGGAAACGCGGCAAAGGTGCCGATCGTGCTGCCGAGATTCCCGAGAATGAAACAGAGGAGCACCCGCGCCAGTCGATTACGCCACCATCCCGACCATTCGGCCATATCGTCGCCAAGCCGCTCGAAATCACGCACTTTGGGGGCTGTGACGAGGGTTTGCACCAGAGCAGCTACCATGCCGGCGCCGACCGTTGGATTCAGCGATGTGAACGGGGCTGCCAATGACGTCGCAATGATCGTCAACGGATTGGCCAGCGCGATCGTCGTACCGATCGCTGCTCCCACCGCATTGACGATGAACCAGGCAGTCGCCGCATTGGTCACGGTTTCGCGGTCGCCGTACACGAAACCGGCGATGAAAAGCGAGAGGACGATGAGCGGGATGATCCAGGGAATGACCTTCGAAAACGATGATTTCGGGGGCACATAGGTAATCCGCTCGATATCGTCTTCGTTGACCGTCTGAGCGGCCAACGCCCGCAAGATCCCGGCTTTATGGGCCGCTCCGACCACCGCCACAATCTTGTCTCCCGGCGCATTCAGAAGCTCGTAGGCCATGTAGAGATCGCGCTCGTCGACGAGCACCGATTTGACCTCGGGCAACACTTCACCAAGCTCATCCAGAATCTCGGAAATATTGTGGCTCTCGCGCAGATCCTCGAGCGAGTCCTCGCTCACCTCGGTCTTTTCGAAAAGACCAAAAAACATCAGGCCGGCCACACCAAAGCGCTTATGAAACGGAGTCGTCCTCCATGCCCTCAAAAGCGTCGCCTGGATGTCTCGATCGGCGAGCACCACCTCCGCATCGACGTCGCGTGCAGAATGAATGGCGGCGAGCATTTCGGCACCCGGTTTGACCCCGGTGTAATTGCTCATTCGCTTTTGAAAGGCCATCAGCGCGAGCCTCGCGACAAGAAACGTCGTCTGACGCTGCTTGATGACCTCGATGAGGTCGAGCGATTCCCAGTTAGCCTTGTTGGTGAGGGCATCGTAGCGCCCCTGGTCGAGCTCGACCGCGACCGTGTCTGGGTTCTCGGCTTCGATCGTCGCCTGCACGATTTCGACCGAGCGCTGTGATATGTGCGCGGTGCCGATGAGGACCAGCTCTTTGCCGCCGATATCGACGCGTGTGATGTCGTTTGATTCGCTCTGCTGCACTTCCAACTCCGATATGAGCACGGGAGCTATACCGCGAGGCGCTTCTCGAAGCAATCACGCGCAAATGCCACTACGCCGAAATGCCCCGCGCCTTGACAGTTGAAGAGCGTCAGAAGAGGCTTGCGCCCATGCAACTATGACAACTGCGTAGCCCCGAGACGCTCATGTCGGATCGCCCGCTCCCGCTGCAACTGATTCTCATACTCTCTGCCGCTGTCCTCCTCGCGCTCCCGTCGAGTGGCTGCATCGATGAAAACGATGAGCCCCAGGGGCTTCGTGATGCGGCTCCCTCAGGCGGGCCAGCGGTCGTCTTCGACCTCGAGGCTCGGCCCTTTCCCGAAATCCCTTTCCCCAACGACCTCGCCACGATCATTGCGCCCGACAGTGTGACAGGTCGCACGCTGAACGTCAGTCTGCTCGGAGGCACCGACCAGGAAGAAAAGGTTCGGGAATTCGTGAACCGAATGGAAGGCTTTGGGGTCTATTCGCCGATCACCGTGAAGTTCGATGCTCTCCTCGACCTCGAACGCATCGTCGAGCGGCATCAAGAGCCGACGCCCGATTTCCGCAATGACGCCGTGTATTTGGTCAACGTGGACCCGGAAAGTGACGAGTACGGAAAGTTCGAGCTCATCGACATGGGACTGGGGAATTACCCGGTTTTGATGGCCGAGCCCGACCGGTATTACGACGCGGATCCTCGCCGTCAGGGGACCAATCTCCTCTACGAATCGGTGCGCGAGTTCGACACCAATGGAAATGGCGTGCTCGATCCGATCGAGGATACCGATGACGACGGAGTGTGGGACGAGCCAAACCTCCTCGACCCGAATGCAGACCCCTACGAGCCGGGCAATACGCTCGACTGGTATGAGCGAGAGACCAATACCCTCGTGCTGCGCTCGGTCGACGCGCTCCAGCCCAATACGACCTATGCGGTCGTGCTCACAGACGAGCTGCGAGGCGCCGACAATAACCCCATCGACAGCCCCTTTGACATCGTGAATCATGCTCGGCAGACGCCCGATCTCGAGCCGCTGCGTGATATCCTGCCGCGCGCGCTGCCCGGCCGATTTGACGCAGGTCTCGAAAACGTGCGATTTGCCTGGAGCTTCACCACCCAGGAGCCATTTGCCGATCTGCAGGCCATTCGCGCCGGACTCTATGGGCACGGAGCCTTCGAGAGGTTGGCCGGAGAATTTCCAGCAGAATTACATATGGTGCACAACGGCATCAGCGACGAGGCCGAGGTCCCCATGGCCTTTGACCTCGACCCTCTCCTCGACTTCCTCGTGCCGCTTCTGCCGCAGTTTTTCGGCGTGGCCAGCGGTAGTGCAGACAAGCTGGAAGAGTCGCTGGTGAATATCGACTACATCGTGAGCGGAACCTTCCTCTCGCCGTATTTTCTCGCCGATGGTGATGGACTTGCCGACCCCGAGCCCGGACCGAATCGAAATCCCCAGGATGACGACGAGGTGATCCGCATCGATCGCGCCGCGGGCGAGGCGATCTACGAAGAGGGTGAGGTCACCTTCATGTGCACGGTCCCCGAGCAGACCGAAACGCGAAAGCCGCCGTTTCCGACGGTGATCTACAGCCACGCCATCAACTCGACACGTCTCGAAATCCTGCTCTTCGGTGGGGTCTTCGCAAAGTTCGGGTTTGCGGTGTGCGCCATCGATGCCGTGGGACATGGGGTCGTGATTCCGCCCGAGTTCTCGGACGTGGTCGAGACGGCCACCGACCGACTCGACATCCCCCTCTTTCCGGGGGTCATCGAGCACACCAGAGCGCGCGATTTGAATAACGACGGCGTCGCCGACAGTGGAGGCATGTTCTTCACCTCGGATATTCTGCACAGTCGCGATAACTTCAGGCAGACAGCCATCGACCAATTTCAATTCGTGCGCATATTGCGCACCTTCGACGGCACGCGCCGTTGGCCAGACGCGATCAACGAAGAAAGCCCATGGATTCAGGCTCGTCGTGAGATCGTCGCTGCCTGGGACCAGGACGGCGACGGCCAGGGAGATATCGCTGGAGACTTCAATAACGATGGCATCGTCGATCTTGGAGGAGACGTCGCGTTCGTAGGCTTCGGAACGTCACTCGGGGGTATTCAATCGAGCCTGATTTCGGCGCTCGAGCCAACGATTCGGGCCGGGGCCAGTAACGCAGGCGGCGGTGGACTTGTCGATATCGCGTATCGAACGACGATTCGAAACGCACGGGCAGGCGTGATTTTGCGCATGATCGGTCCCCTGGTGATCGGCCGACGCATCGACGACGACTCGGGCAGGAATCGCATGCAGCTCTACTTCACGCTGGCGAGCGCCGACGACGATGCGAACGTGCCGATTGGCATTTTCGAGGGAATCGAAGACGGCGACCGGATCGTGTTGCGAAATCCAGTTCGCGAGCAGCGTCCGGCCGTACCCGAAGAGGATAAGAGCGAACATGCGATCGTGCGTGACGGTCAATTCCGGGTCGCCATCGCATCTGATGCAGATGAGGCAACCAAAAGACGAGCCAAGCTCGGCTTTGACAATAAAGTCTCGCTCGTCAATCAACTCATGGGTTGCGCCCAGGCCAATCGCTGCGGCGAGGACCGATGCGAGGGCGGCGAGGCATGCACAGCTCAGGGATGTGTGCCGATTCCTCATTGCGTCGCCGAGTTCGACGCGGGGGCCGCGCTCTATCAGGACGACCCCGACACCGAAATCGACGAATCGGCCTACTTCTCGGATGAGATCGCAAAGCGCACGGTGAATGACCCACGCGAGCTCGGTGACCCACTGATTCTCGAGGTCTACGGGCCCGATGGAGAGCTGAAACAGGTCATCGATAGTTTCGGAACCAACGCCGTGTTCGAGAATATCCTCTATCCCGAGGGAGCACCGCTCGCCGCGCTGGCGCATGGTCTCGGACTGAAACGACAAACGCCCGACTTCCGACGATTTGTGGGCATTGCACAGGTCCTCATCGAGGGCGCGGATCCGGCGGTCGCCGCACCGCATTTCTTCGAAAACCCGCTCGAATTCCCCTATGAAAGACCCGAGTTTCAGAGCGGCCACACCAACTTTTTGATGACTGGGACGGTGGGAGACCAGACGGTTCCAATCAGCTCGAGCATTTCGATCGCACGTACGGCCGGCATTCTCGACACCGGGCGCTATGATGCCCGGTACGGCAAGACCGAGAATCAATTCCTCATCGATAATTTCGTCTACGAGGGGATCTACTGGCTGGATCGCTTTCCTGATTTTCCGGGAACGCTCTTTGATGCCGACGATCTCGATCAGGGTGGCTTCGAGCAGCCCGGAGTCGATGCCGTCCCGCCCAATCCAGATGCGGAGAGCCCCACGCGCGCTGACATTGTGACCCCGTACGGCATCAGCGGCTTGCGACTGCCCTATCTCGACGTCGAGGGAGAACACACCTTCAACGCGCCTCTGGCAGGCACGGGTTTCGACACCACAACCTTCGCTTCCAATCAAGTCGGCTGGTACCTCATCAACCGTGGATTCGAGCTCTCCGACGATCCCTGCCTCGTGCAGACCTCGATGGACGACTGCGAATTCTACGACTTCGAGACCTTCTCGCCGCCCGACCTCTTTTCATGCGAAAGCGGTGGTTGCGCTCGTGAGTTTCGGTGAAGTAGACGGCCTCAGTGAACCGAGTTGCATCACGGAGACAACATGAGCGTCCACCCAGAGGACGTCCCGCTGGGACGAAGAATTTTCTGCAATCGC
>CAYFTY010000194.1:0-7209 GCA_964346045.1 uncultured Bradymonadales bacterium
GAGCTCCGATGGGCAGGACGGGATCGTTCCGAGGGTCTGGGGCAATTCGATGGCCATTCCACTCGTCGAGGCAGCCTCACTACTCTCTGTCCCGGTGGTGTCTGGCGAGCGGGAGTCCGAATCGGCCTCGTTGCTTTCGTCCTGGAACGCTTTCGCGAACTGATCTGCGGTGGGCCCGCCGGTCTCGCACCCGGCCATAGAAAACAAAGCAGCGGCGATGAATACGCTTATCTTCTTCATGAGAACGCCCTCAATCATTGTTTGGTTTCTGTGTAGGCTAACATTCGAACACCACCATCTGGCAATTCGTCGTTTTGTTTACAAAAAAAATGCCGCCCGGTCGGGGCGGCGTTCGTAGAAAACTTGCTGAGTCGTCCAGGGACGACGTTAGACGCTATGCGGGTTCGATGAGGGCAGATATCTGCCTTCCCTCCGATTTGGGCCGTTGTGTGACATTCGTTTCACGATCGACTTCTTCTTGAAGCTGCTCGACGATCTCGTGCAGTCTCTCAGTCCATCGGTCAGTAAACGCGCGCTCACGTCCTCGCAGGCGCATGATCAATTTCACTTGATCTCCACTCTCGAGCGAGTCGGTGGCATGACGAAGTTTCACGTCGAGGTCGTGGTCTCCAATATTCGGACGCATTCGAAACGTCTTCAGAGAGACCTTGTCGGAGCCGCCCGACTTCTGCTTTTTGGACTGCTGGTACTTGAATTTCCCATAATCCATGATCTTGCAGACCGGCGGTTTGGCCTGGGGCGCCACCTCGACTAAGTCGAGTCCGAACTCAGCGGCTTTCTCTCGACCATCTTCAGGCGACATGACACCGAGCTGTTCTCCGTTGGGGTCGATGACCCGTACTTCGTCAGCGTTGATGCGGTCGTTGACACGGCGCGTTTGCTTGTTCGGCTTCCGGCTGTAATAGCGTCTTCTAGCGATATTTCCTCCTACATGGGGGTTCTGTCTGTGTGGGACCATCCCACAACTCTTTTGTAAACATGGCAACGAATCGATGCTCTTTCAAGTGCAGGACACGGAATTGCCATGATCCTCGAGCTTCAAGAGCGCTTCCGCGCCAGCGTCAGACCGTCTCCGATCGGGATCATCGAGAGGTCGACACGCTGGTCGTCTCGCAGCTTTTGGTTGAGCGCACGGATCCCGTTGGTCTCATCGTCATCGGCGTTGGGATCGAGCACGCTGCCGCTCCAGAGCACATTATCGACAAGCACGACACCTCCGCTTCGCAAGAGGTCGAGCGCTCGCTCGTAATACGTGGGGTAATTGGCTTTGTCGGCATCGAGAAAGACCAGATCGAATTGGCCCGACCGTGTCTCGACAAGCGCATCGAGCGTTTCGAGGGCCGCTCCGATCCGCAGATCGATGCGGTGATCGACTCCGGCGCGCTGCCAGTGCTCGACCCCGATCGAGGTCCATTCTTCGCTGAGGTCGCAACAGATCAGTTCGCCATCGTCAGGCAAGGCTCTGGCCATGCAGAGTGCGCTGTACCCGGTGAAGGTTCCGACCTCGATGACGTTTCGGGCCTTCATCAGGCGTAGCAGCATCGCCATGAACTCACCCTGCTCGGGCGAGATTTGCATGACACCTGCGTCGAGCCCCGCGTTGATCCTTCGAAGCGAGCGCTTGACCTCGTCGTCGCGCACACCGAATTCGAATACGTAGCGGGAAAGCTCGTCTGAAAGTCCCAGCGTCTTTGAACTCATGCTCTTCTTCTCTCTTTCGTCAGGGTCGTGGCTCGGGCGGCTCAGATCGTCGATCGAGTGTTCGATACGTTTCGAAGAGGCGTTTTTGCCGATTGTCCAACGAGGTCTTTTGCCCCCGAATGAAGAGATGCTCGACGCGTGTCGAGTGTTCGAAAGGGTCTTGCGACCACACGACGACGTTGGCCACCTTACCGGGTTGAAGTGATCCATAATCATCGGCCATCCCGTAGGTCTCGGCCGGTGTCAGTGTGATGGCCCGCAGTGCCGCTTCGGGCTTCATGCCTGCTCGTATGGCGTTGCCGGCATATTGTCGAAGATTGCGGACATTATGGCTTTCGAAGCTCGAGAGAATCACCGGCACCCCGGCCTCGGACAGCATCGCCGCATTGTCCGCGCGTGCGCCCATCGTCTCGAAGCGAAAGGGCATATTCACCATCGAGTTCACCACCACGGGCACCTTCGCTTCGGCCAGCTCATCGGCCACCATCCACGCTTCGGCACCGCCGAGGATCACGGGACGGACCCCGACATCCGCTGCGAAATTCACAATCGCCAGAATGTCCGCGGCGCGCTCGACTTCGAAAACGACCGGAATCTGCCCGTCGAGGGTGGATTCGAGCGCGAGCAGGTCGAGTCGGCTCGCATGTAGTTTCCGCGTGCGATTCTGGTCGAAGTTACGCTTGTTCTCGATGAAGAATGCGAGGTCGTCGTAGAGCTCGCGGATCTTCAGCATCGCTCCGCCACGCGAGCCGCCGGTCGCGCTAGCACCACGGCGTCCGAACGCGATGTGTTGCGAAACGTATGGCTGAGCGACCTGGCCAAAAAACGATTCATGAAAGAGGTCGATCCATGCACCCTGACCCGCCACCAATCCGCCCTGAGGGACTGCGATCACCGAGGTGATTCCGCCTGTTCGTGTGATGGGGATGACGGCGCTGTTGGGGTTGAACGCGTCGGCGGCTCGAAATGCCGACCGGACCGGATCTTTTTCAAAGCCGGGATCGGTGTCTCGCGTGGCCGATACCGCCCAGATCTCCACCAGACCGAGCCGTGCGTTCACGTCGATGAGTCCCGGTGTGAGTACTTTGCCTTCGCAGTCGATGATCTCGTAGCCGGGCGGCGACATGATCACCGGATCGACGGCCTCGATCGTTCCATCCTCTGCAATGAGTACACTGGCTTTTTCGAGCGTCTCACCGCTGACGGTGTGCACGCGTCCATCTTTGAGAAGGACCTGTGCGTGCGCTCCCGACGCACATACGAATGAGGCGAGAATTGTCAGTAGAAGTACTTTCATCGCTTGCCCTCGGGAAGTTGATAGACCTCAAAGTCGCTCCAGTTGCGGTCGCGCTCGACATCGTACTCACGGATGCCTTCGACCCAGACCTTCTCGGCCTCGGCATAGACGCTGAAGGGGTCGGCGCTCCAGATGACGACGTCGGCACGTTTGCCTTCTTCGAGTGTTCCGGTGACGTCATCGATCCCCAGTGCCCATGCGGCATTGACTGTGATCCACCTCAGCGCGTCTTGCTTTTCGATCTCGAGCCCTGCGTGCTTTGCGGCCCACAACGCTTTGGCGGCCTCCTGGTTGAGTCGTTGGATACCTACGGACGAATCCGAGTGGATGATGGGTCTTGCCCCGGCATCTTCGAGGAGTCCTGCATTCTCGACGATGGCGTCATGCGCTTCGATCTTGAAGCCCCACCAATCTGCCCATGTCGATACGCTCACGTCCCATTTCGCCAGAAGGTCGCGGATCTTGTACGCCTCGACGGCATGATGAAACGAGCGGATGCGAAAGCCGAAATCGTCTGCGATTTCGAGCATCTGCACCATCTCGTCGGCTCGATAACAATGCAGGTGAACGAGTGACTTTCCTTCGAGCACCGCCATCAAGGTCTCGGTGCCGAAATCGCGTGCAGGCGGTTTCGGCTCTTCGGTTGGCTTTCGGTCCTCTTTGGCAAGCCATTCGCCCATGGCGGCCTCGTATTTCTCCTGGGCGTCCAGCGCTTCGCGCGCTTTCTGCAGAGCTGCGCGTAATCCGGCATTATTCCCCATTCGAGTCGAGGGCAGCACGCCGCGTCTTCCGTAGACGCGTTTGGGGTTTTCGCCACAGGCCATCTTGATCCCGCGCGGGGCGCCTTCAAAAAGCATCGCGCGCGACGAGACCCCGGGATGAAGCGCAAGAGTGACCGTGCTTCCGCCCACGAGATTGGCCGAGCCCGGCAGGATTTGCAGTGAAGTCACACCGCCGGCCAGCGCTCGATAAAACCCTGGATCCTGGGGCCAGACGCTGTGCAGAGCGTCCACCTGCGGCGTCGTCGGGCTGGTGGCTTCATTTCCGTCGGCATGAGCTTCGACACCCGGTGACGGATACACACCGAGGTGCGAGTGGGTGTCGATGAGTCCGGGCGTGACGTATTTGCCATCGGCATCGATCACCTCGGCGTCGACCGCCTCGAGGTCTTTTCCGACGGCGATGATCTTTCCGTCACGCAACCAGACATCGCCGTCTTCGATCACCTCACCGTTGGCGGTCCACACCGTGGCATCAACGAGGAGAACATTCTCGGACGTTTTGTCGGTCGGAGTGAGATTCCGCGAGCGAAACTCGTCTTGCGGATTGTATTCGTGGTCGACCGGGTCGGGCGAATTGTCCTCTTTTTGAGATTTCGTCGTACCGCAGGCCGAAGTCAGAACGGCGGCGACAAGACATAGCGAGATCCAGCTTCTCATGCTTACCTCCTCGATGAGCATCGATGGTGTATGCCATCGAGGATGCTGTGCGCAAGCCGCCGAGATCCGTGAGGTCCCAGACTCGTGTGCATCGTTGCATCGTCGACCCTTGCCGCCTCGATTTGCACCTGACATTGATGACCGAGAAGCAGGCCGCCGGCTCGCCAGGAGACCGAACCATACCTCGGTATGCGATTCGTGATGTGCCAGACGTTCCACACGCAGGAGCCACCGCAGGCATCCTCGGTACGACCCGTACTCGAGGCCCGGTTTGGTATGATGCCACTGCTGATCAAACATGAAGATGGGCTCGAGTTCGGCGACGTTGATGCCGGCGCGGAAATCTTCGCAGAGGTGGGAAACCCGTTCGCGCGCTGCGAAGTGTGCCTGCACGTCGTCGTCTCGACCTCAGCCGCAGGCAGGGGTAGACCATGGGGCTGGCGTTTGCTACGTTCCCGCCGACTCACGCTGATTTTTGGAGTTTTGGATGTTCGAAAAAGTACTGGTCGCCAATCGAGGAGAGATCGCCGTTCGCGTGATGCGAACGTTGCGCGAGATGGGCATCTCGACGGTTGCTGTCTATTCCGAGCCCGACCGTGAATCGCTGCACGTTCGATACGCGGACGAAGCCTATTGCGTAGGGCCGGCGGCGAGCGCCGAGAGCTACCTCGTGATCGACAAGATCCTCGAGGTCGCTCGAGAGAGTGGCGCTGAGGCGATTCATCCTGGTTTCGGGTTCCTCTCCGAGAACGCCGAATTCTCGCAAGCCTGTGAAGACGCTGGCATCACCTTCATCGGGCCGAGGCCTTACGCCATCGAAGCCATGGGTGAAAAGACTCGAGCACGGTCGTTGATGATCGAAGCCGGCGTGCCTCTCGTGCCTGGCACCAAGTCAGCGATCGAGGATCCCGAAGCCGCTCTCGACGTGGCTCGAGATATGGGATTTCCGGTTCTTGTCAAAGCATCGGCCGGAGGCGGCGGAAAAGGGATGCGTCGTGTCGACGCCGAAGAGGAGTTTGTCGAGGCGTTCAAAGGTGCACGGCGCGAGGCTCTTGCTGCGTTTGGCAACGGTGACGTCTACGTCGAAAAATATGTGGTGAATCCCAAACACGTCGAATTCCAGATTCTGGCGGATGGTCATGGAAACGTAATCCACGTGATGGAGCGCGATTGCTCGGTGCAGCGACGCCATCAGAAGATTACCGAAGAGACGCCCTGTCCCACGATTCTCAACGAGACCCGCGAGAAGATGGGCGCCGTTGCGGTTGCTGCGGCTGAGGCCGTCGACTACATCGGCGCAGGGACCGTGGAGTTCTTGCTCGACGTCGACCAGAACTTCTACTTCCTCGAGATGAATACGCGTCTGCAGGTCGAACACCCGATCACCGAAATGGTCTCGGGCATCGACCTCGTACGATGGCAGGTCCGCATCGCCAACGGCGAAGAGCTGACCCTGAAACAAGAGGATGTTCGCGCGCGAGGACATGCGATCGAGTGTCGTGTCTACGCCGAGGACCCCGAAAATAAATTCATGCCCTCGCCGGGTCTGATTACCTATCTCCATTCGCCCTCGGGCCCGTGGGTACGAGAAGACAGTGGGGTCTACAGCGGTGCAACCGTACCTGTGCATTACGACCCGATGATTGCCAAATTGGTGGTATGGGGAGAAGACCGGGACCACGCGATTGGCCGCATGAAGCGGGCGCTCGCCGAGTATGTCGTCTCGGGCATCACGACCAATATCGCGTTCCATCAAGAGGTGATGGACCACCCTGACTTCAGGTCGGGCCAATATGACACGGAGTTTGTGCCGGATATGATGCGGGATCGAGATCCGGCTCCAGACCCTCAAAAGGTCGCGCTTGCCGAACTCGCCGCTGTCATTACGCATCACATGAAGGACGAAGACGTGGTTCGCAAAGGCGGGTCCAACGGTCAGGCGCATGGCGGCCCACAGCGGCACGTCAGCGGCTGGAAAGAGCTCGGTCGTTTCGCGCAACTTCGTCGCTGAGGAGAGAGTATGCCTACTTATTTCATTCCCGGCGAAGGCGAAGAAGAAGCCCGAGCCTACGAAGTTGAACGTTGTGACGATGGACTCCTCTCGGTGCAAACACCCGAGGGGCAGACCCTGACGATCGACGCATATCGACCGGGCGACGGTCAACTTCATTTCATCACCGACGGCCATTCGTTCGACGCCGATGTGCGTGAGCGAGACGGCAAGATGATCGTGCAGTTGCGGGGTCAGACGACTCACGTACAGGTCCTCAACGAGCGGCAGATGCGTATGAAGGCCGCCGGCGTGGGCGGGGGCCGCGACGCGGGTCCCCATCTCGAATCACCGATGGCCGGTAAAGTAGTAGCGCTCCAGGTTGCCGAGGGTGACGAGGTCGAAGAAGGCCAGAGCGTCATCATCGTCGAGGCTATGAAGATGGAAAACGATCTCAAAGCTCATCGCCCCGGAATCGTCGAGTCGATCGGCGTGGACGTCGGGCAGGCCGTCGAGATTGGTGACGTCCTCGTCACCATCGCTGACGCTTAATTCACCCTTCCGAAGCATCGAAGGAAAACCCATGGTCAAACGTGACCGAGTACGATTTCTGCAGCCGTCTTTCACGAAGGCACTGATCCTCGAAAACCCGGACCCGTCTCTGGACGATATGCTGCGCGAGCAGGGTATCGAGCCTGAACGGTTGCCCAAGACCGCAACGCAGGACCGAGAGTTTGTGCTCGAGCGACTGCGAGAAGGGC
>CAYFTY010000195.1:0-7152 GCA_964346045.1 uncultured Bradymonadales bacterium
AGTCGAGCTCGATGAGCTGGCGGATGAGCTCTGAGGCGCGCGCAACCTCATCCGCCAGCTCATCGAGCTCGACTTCATCGTCTTCGATGCGCCTCAGAATCTCTTCGAGCTCGTCCATGGCATCCGAAAATTTCAGGTCGATTTCGTCACTCATCGGCATCCTCGTTGATTTGTTCCTCGACACGCGCTCGCACACGCCCATCAAAGAACTGGAGTTCTACTTCGTCTGCTTTTTTCAGATCGCGGGCGGCGACGACTCTACCGCCCGTTCGGACAATGGCAAAGCCGCGTTCGAGCACGCGTCGTGGGTCGGCGAGCTTCACCTCGCGCTCGGCACCATCGAGTCGGATCCTCTGCGTTTCGACGCGACGTTTCGCTGCGCGATCGAGTCGATTCTTGAACGACGCGACCACGTCTTTTCTTCGTCTGAGACCCAATTGTACGCGTTCGAATTCGAGACGGTCGCTGGTCTCGTCGAGCTGGCGCGAGGCCTGGAGAAGTCTCCGAGACACGGCATGATCGACCTGGCCCTGAACCGCATCCGTTCTGCGAATCGCATCGAGCATCACCCGATGACTCTCCCGAGACACCCGCTGACGAGCCGAATCGAGTGCGGCACGATTCTGGCCGAGCCCCATCCGGGCTCCAGCGACGATACTTCGCGAGATTCGACCGAGTCTAGAAGACGCCTCTTCGACGCGCGTTTGTGCGGCGGTGGCGACCGTCTGGCGCGATTCAGCGAGCCGTCGCATGTACGCATCGACACGCTCGACCAGATGGTTCGCTGCGGCGGTCGGTGTCTTCAACGATTCCGAGACGAAGTCGAGCACGCTACGGTCGAGATGATGGCCCACGCCACAGATCACCTTTACACCGAGCTGGCAGACCGACCGCCCGATCGCGAGCGAATCGAACGCACTGAGATCACTGCGGGCACCGCCGCCACGCACGATCGCTACGACATCGAAAGCCTCGGCTCGAGCTGCGAAATATTCGAGCGCCTCGACAATCCGCCATTCGGCCTCTTTTCCCTGCACATGAGCATCGTGCAAGACGACTCGAAACGCCCACGGTGAGCGGTTCAATTCATCGATAAAGTCGTTGTGAGCGTCACTGCCGGCGCTGGTAATCAAGCCGATGCGAAGGGGCACCCGCGGCACCGCAAGACGAAGGTTCTGCTCGCGAATCCCCTCTTGCTCGAGCTTCCGCAGAATTTTTTCTCGAGCCTGCTCGATTTTGCCGCGCGCGTACGCCACGTCGAAATCACTGACGCGCACCTGAAATCGACCCTGCTCTTCGTAAAAATCGACGCGACAACGCAGCCTCACCTCGAGACCATCGCGCATCTCGATTCGGCCACCGCTCTCACGTTCGATCTTCTTGAGAATCGCTTTGAGTTCGCGCTCGAATAAGACCGCAGATACCCTCGCAGACACCCGCTCATCGCGCATCTCGACGAGCTCGAAATAGGCGTGCCCCGACCGATGTCGGCCCGGGTCGAACCCCAGGAGTTCGCCGGTCACCCAGATATCATCGGGCATCGCCATCCGCAGGGTACGGGAGACCTTTCGATTGAGTTCCGTGACCGTGAGCCCGTCGCCTCTTCCCTCGCGCAGCGCACGCAGGTCACGCGCCAGATCGTTATCGCGCCAGTAGGCTCGCATGCGAGGAGACAGGCTGAAACGATACTCCTCGAGCAGCGCGATGGCCTCGACTGCATCCTCAGCAGGCACGGCCCAACGCTTCCTCGACGCGTCCCATCTGCGACGCGGTAGAGATTTCACACATTCGACCAGTTCTGGATCGTACGGAAACGAAATCCAGACCGTCTCGGTCGCCACTTCGATGTCAATGAGTCGACTCACGTCAGCAACTTCGCTGTGATCTCGTGTGCACCGACAAAGGCAACGAGGCCCATGACCACGCTCGCCGTTACGTAGAGGACCGCAGGAAGGCGCTCGCCTTCGGTCCAGAGACCGAAGAAATCAGCTTCGAAGGTCGAAAAGGTCGTGAATGCCCCCAGCACGCCGAAGAAGAGGAACGCGCGCAGCTCGAGGCTTCCCCAGTCGGCGATGTCGACGGCGGCCTTCAATGCCCCAAAGGCCAGACATCCGAGGATATTCACCGCAAATGTCGCCCACCAGTTCGTCGCGCGCGGAATGACGAGCTCGTAGACCCCAAAACGCAACAACGTTCCAACGCTACCACCGGCCCCCACGACGACCATTTTCCAGACGAGGCTCATCGAGTCGGCAGACATGCGTTCCCCTCTCGTTGGAAACAATGATCAATGACAGCGGTGCCGTCATCTTCTTTGCAAGGATTGCAAGACTCGCCGTCCTCGCAGTCTGAATCGATCTGGCATCGCACACGACACACGAGCTCATAACAAACCTGCCCGGATGGACATCCAACATCCTCGTCACATTCGGCGGTCTCGACGCATCCAATCGGAGTGAGACTCAGCATGGTCACCGAGGCAAAGATGGCAATCGACTTGCCCACCAGCCGCTTGAGGTTACCCTGAGGGGCCCCGCGTTCGACATACTTGCGCACGAGGAAAAAGATGTTCCGACTTCCGTTCGTCCTCATCATGAATGCCTTTAGCCTCGTCGGCTACGCGCTCGACATGGTCGTCTACGGAATCGCACTTCTCTTCCGCAAGCGCAAGCGATACGTCGTCTTCAAGCCGAAGAGCAGCTATCCGTGGGGTGAACCATCGGGTGCGGCGCGCCTGATGAAGAGCGGAAAGAGCTGGCTCGAACTCCGCAAAGAGCTCGAAAAGGCCGCCGAAGACGACGGGCTCGACGGAATCATCATCCGGCTCAAAGAGCCTCTTGCGATGGGGCCGGCCACGCTCGCTCAACTGCAATCGTGGTTGGAGAAATGTCGTGAGGCTCAAAAAGAGGTGATTTTCCACTCCGATCTCGTCACCACACGGGACTACGCGCTTGCGACATCGGCCGACCAAATACTGGTCTCACCACCCGGGCGGCTCTACACCTTTGGATTGCGCTTTCAGCAATTTTTCGCCGCCGAGATCTTACGAAAGCTCTCGATACGAGCCCAGTTCATCCATATTGGTTCGTTCAAAACCGCGGCTAATCGTTTCGTCAAAGACAGCGCGTCGCCCGCTCAAAACGGAATGATGACCGAATTACTCGATCGACTTCGAGACCTCGAATTCGAGCGAGTCGAGACTCGGGTCGATGCCGAAGCGGCGTCGCGTTTGCACGCCGAGGCACCGATCGATGCCTCGCGAGCCAGGGACCTGGGATTCATCGATGGCGAAGTATTCTGGGACGATGTCTCCAAGTGGCTCGATGCGCGCGAGGAGCATATCCAGCTATCGGACGGCGCAGAGGAACCCGGATACTCGGTACTCGACTGGAGCGACTGGGAAAACTCGCGTCGGCCCGAGTTGAACTGGCGTCCCCTCTTCCGAAAACGAAAGCTCGCCCTCGTCGACCTGACGGGAATGATCGTCAATCCCGAGACGAATCTGCCGGGCGGGACCGTGACGATCGACCCGAGTCAGGTGCTTCCGGTCTTGCGACGCATCAAAAATGATCCGCGAGTCGCAGGCCTGTTAATTCACGTCAACTCTCCGGGCGGCAGCGCGCTTTCGAGCGACATCATCTGGAAAGCCATCGAGGAAGTCCGTGCCCGCAAGCCGGTGGTGTCGTATTGCTCGGATGTCGCCGGCTCAGGTGGATACTATCTGGCCGTCGGAGCGGACCGCATCTATTGCCATCGCGAGTCCATCATCGGCTCGATCGGCGTGATCACTGGAAAGATGTCGTTCGGCGAGGCTGCGCGGCGCGCCGGGCTCGGGATCGAGCCGCTGACCCGCGATGAATCCAGCTCATTCATGGACCTCTTCGCTCCCCTCGACGGCGAACTCCTCGAGAATTTTCACGAAGACGCCCGCTCCTTCTATCGTCGTTTTCTCGAACGCGTGGGCCAGGCGCGAAAGATCCCGCGGCGGCGCCTGCATCGCTACGCCCGGGGGCGCGTGTATCTCGGCGAGGATGCCCATCGACGCGGCCTCGTCGATGGGGTCGGAGGTTTCGAAGAAGCCGTCGAAGCCCTGCACCAACTCATCGAGATGGACCCGGACCGCACCGAACTCACCTACTTCGCCCACAGGCGAACAAGCCTCTCGGACGCGATTCGGTCTTCGCTGGTAGAGGTATCTACGCCCACGACGGGCATTCCCGAGATGGATGATGAGCTCAGAGCGACGCGTCAGGCGCTAGCGCTACTATCGCGCGAAAAAACTCTGGCGCTGATGGATGGAAAGTGGGTCGATGGGTGAAGCTCAGTCGTCGAGCATTTCGTCGAGGCGTCCCGACCTCTTGAGCTCGACGATATCGGTGTAGCCACCGACCGATTCGCCGTCGATAAAGATCTGAGGGACGGTGCGTCGTCCACCGGTCATTTCGACGAGCTGCTGTCGTTGTTCGGGGTCGTTCGTCACGTCGATTTCTTCGAATTCCACGCCGAGGTCGCGAAAGAACCTCTTGGCCATATCGCAATATGGGCAGTAAGTGGTGCGATATATTTTCACATTGGCCATGGGTTACTCCACATCAGTACGAATGTAGATTCGTCTCTATGATTCCACGAACACTCGAAGCGTTTCAAAACGTCTGGCGAGATCGAAAAAAGAAAAGGCCGCCCTGGGGCGACCTCTTTCGAGTGAACGAAATACTCTATTCTTCGAGTCCCGAAAAGACGAACGGGTAGTTGATGATGCAAATACCGCCGTTGGGCTTCTGGAAGCGCATCCGCTTGATGACACGCGTGATGCAGCCTTCGACCTTTTTGTTGTTCATGGTCGAGCTCGCAATCGACGAGCTCATCACCGAACCGTCGAGACTCACTTTCCACTGCGCGATGATCTTACCCGAGAGCTTGGGGTTGGTCTGAAGCTCTTTCTCGAAGCAGTACTTGATGGCTGCCTGCTTGGCACCCACGACGCGCCGGATATTTCCTTTATCGCAGAAGTCACCAATCTTGGGCGTACCGCGTCGGACCTTGGGCTTGACCTTGCGCGCTTCCTTACGGCCAATCTTGGCGCCTGTTCCTTTTCCACCACCGGTGTCGCCCTTCCCGAGACCGCCGATCCGGCCAAAGCCTTCTCCGCCTCCGCCTTTCCCGACCCCGCGCATTCCCATTCCGCCTGCGCCGCGACCGACCTGGAGCTCACCGCCCTCGCCGCTCATGGCAACCTGCATCTTGGCGTCGAAGCCGTCTTGATTTCCAAAGATATTCTTCAGCGGGCCCGAGCCAAGGACGTCTGAACTCAGGGTCTTGTTGACGCCGATATTCTTCACGTCGATCTCGTCGACCATTTCGCCGTCGCTCTTCGGAATCTTGGATTCCGGGATCTCTTCGTCGGGATCTCCGAACTTGCCCTCTTCGCCACCCGCTTTCTTACCGGTCGTGTCTTCTTCGGGCTCTTCAATCTCCTCTTCTTCCATCGGGTCTTCGACATCATCGACCATGAATTTCACGAAGCGGTCGAGGTTCTGCATGTCCTCGAGCTCGGGATCCACGTCAAACATGAGGAAGGCGACGACTAGAAAGACGATATGAAGGATCGCACCGATCGCAGTCGTCGCGAGTAGAGGCTTGTCCATCCGAGCCCAGAAGCCGCGACCTGCAACCGCCTCGCCTTTCTCGACGAGTTGGAAGAAGATATTGACCTTGCCGAGTTCGACAATTCCCCAGTCTCCATACCCGAGCTGGGCCTCGTACATCTCGGCTTTGCCATCTTCGGTCGAAACCGAGGTGACTTTGTTGGCATGCTTCGAGTCGACAAGTTCTTCCGCGTCGAAGTCTTCCTCCGACACGTTGAAGGTTCCGTCGACCTTATCGGTGAAACGCAGTTTGTAGCCGGACTCGGTCCGCTCGAACATTTCGAAATTCGAGGCGATACCCGAGGCAGGCACAACGAAGTGATTGGTTTCGTCTTCGCCCACGGTGACGATCGGCTCACTCGTCTGGGTAAAGGTCCTCTCCTGGAAGACCGTTCCATTCCATACGAGTGCCACGCGCAAATTATGTTCGTTCGAACTCACCAGTTTGCTCCTTACATTCAGCTGACATGCAGCCAATTCAGTCGGTCTGCGGCAAATTTCCTAGGCTCGCAGAGCCAACGCACGATACTGACAGGACCAAGTGGCGTCAAGCGCTCGGCTGACCCCTGTCCTGAAGGGCCTCCGGACCATCCGCAAGGCACCGTTTTCTTTGCACGAACAACCAACCCTCTCTAGGCTGTCTCCAGCGACGAGCAGGCCACCCGCTTCGTGCAGAGAGACAGACATGACCACAGAAAGTTCCATGAAGACCCAGAAATTGCTCGTTGCGCTGCTGATCATCGCGTGGTCACTGCCGATCGCCAGCATCGCATCCGGGCAGACCGAGTCGTGGGAAGAGCCAGACATCAAGGTCAAACGCATCAAGCCAGCCGATCTTCCTTCGCAAGAGGAGAGCGCTTTTCCGTCGGTGCTCAAGAGTAAGAACATCCTTCCAAAGCCGACCACACTCGAGCAGAGGCGCTCTCTGGGTGCGAAACTACATCCGATGGTCGTCGAGGTAGTGGCGATCATTGCTCCCCCGAATTCCTTCCAGCGAAACCCGATGATGATTCGCGGCCACGCGACATGGATCTCGGCCGAACAAGATGGATCGAACCCGATCCTGGTCACGAACGCTCATTGGGTTCGAAAGGCCACGGCTCTCTACGTGGTCGAGAAGTCCCAGAAAGCTCCGCAGAAGGACCGGTTGCCTCGCGCGTCCCGCTCGTCTCTGAACGCATTCCAGGTCGGCGGGAAGGTCAAGGAATTGCTGCGTCGCAAAGACGAGATTCCGAACCTGCGCCCGATCGAGGCCGACATTCATCGCAACCTCGTGACCCTGGTTGATGACGGCGGCAAGACCCCGCTCGAAACACCGCCACGCGGACTGACGTTCTTCGACGTCGAGGGCCAGAGCCCGACCAATATCTTCGGGTACAGCCCCATGCTGGGCCCCAACGCACGCCCGGCACTCTTCTTCCCCGTGGAAGCCAGCGAAGCGCTCGCATTTTACCTTCAGACCAATTTCAATGCGGCGCTCGGTGCCCCCCTGGTGACCATTGACGCG
>CAYFTY010000196.1:0-7147 GCA_964346045.1 uncultured Bradymonadales bacterium
CCCCCCCCCGCGCCTCACCACACCAACCCCCGTCTTCCTTCGGCGCGAAACTCGCCGCGATGAGCTTTCCTTCTACCAGGTAGGGTGCGAGGACTTCGGTGTACCAACCGCGACCTGGCCAGACCTCGACGACGGTATCGTCGGGCTCGACGCCAAAGAACATCAGTGTTTCGACCGGATGACGAAATTCGTTGCGAGCCTTGTTTTCGTCCGACCGGTGAGTGCCCGACGCGGCGGCTTCGAGAGCTGCACGGCGTGCCTCCTCACCCGCAGCGTTTTCGACCTTTTCGGTTTGTTTCTCGGTTTCTTTCTTGGCCTCATCGGTGGCTTTGTCCATGGCCTGGTCGCCAGCTTTCTGCGCTGCGCCACAGCCAACGCCAAACGCGATGAGTCCGATCCATACGAAATTTTTCCAATGCATGATTCCTCCTTCAGGGACTTCGTTGCTCTTGTCGCCCAGCAGACCAGGGAATGCAAGCCGCGGGTCAATGAGAGAACGCCGAGAGACGATCGTGAGAATGGTACGAACTGAGCGGAGCGAGAAGAGGTCGCCTCGTCGTGAGCCGGACCTCCGAGCAGAGGCTTGCGCGGCAACCAGCGTCACAGGCGAAAGCAGCCATGGGCCCCAGATACTTCAAATTTTCGATGACTTAATCCTGCCGAGCGAATTCGAGTCCGTAGATGTAAGTCCCATCATCATCTTGCTCGAGTCGTACGAGCCTGGCGAGACGAGTGATGTCCTCGCCGTCATGATTCAAAGTGAGGGCCACGTGGACCGGGTCCTGCGTGCGAAACGCGATGCCGTGCTCTGAAATGTCGACCCCGGTTGCATCGAGGATCTGCGTTGCCTCATCGACCACAAACTCGATGCGAGCTGCGATGGGTATTCTCTCAGAACGGCGTCGCTCGTCAGACACAGCTTCCTCCTAGACTGGGGCCTTAAGAGAAAACACGATCCATGACGAACGTTCAAGCCTACTTTCGGCATCTCACCTGAGCGTTTACCCTCACACGCAGAAAGAACCAGAGATTTCAGAGCCCGCATCGGAGGAGAAAAATGAGGTATTTGCACAGCATGATTCGCATCTCGAATGTCGACGAAACGCTTCACTTTTTTTGCGAGCTTCTGGGGCTGCACGAAGTGCGCCGCCGCGAGAGTGAAAAGGGTCGCTATACGCTCATCTTTCTGGCGGCGCCTGGCGACGAAGAAGCTCACGTCGAATTGACTTATAATTGGGATCCCGAAGACTACGGAAACGCCCGAAACTTCGGACATCTGGCGTTTGCCGTCGACAATATCTACGAGACTTGCGAGCGGCTCATGGACGCCGGCGTGACCATCAATCGGCCCCCTCGCGACGGGCGGATGGCGTTCATCAAGACGCCCGATGATATCTCGGTCGAGCTACTCCAGGACGGAGATGCGCTCGAGCCTGCCGAGCCATGGACCTCCATGGAAAATACCGGCTCGTGGTGACTCAGGGAGCGACCGCAAAATCGTAGCGTCGGGGAGACTCCGGGTCGGTGACGAATCCGAGCGTCTGGAGGATTTCTTCGGCGTAGAACGCGTGCCCGTCCGTATTCAGGTGGAGCGGATCGGCGAGGTAGAGGTCGAGCGAGACATCCTCGGTCGCTGCGAGCATGTCCACCATGATGAGGTCCGGCTCTTCCGCAAGAGCTTCGCGTACATCCTCGAGTAGATTGCCGACGATCCGTTCTCCGGCATCCGCATATTCGCCGAGTAGCGCAGCCCACTCGGTCGATGTCGCGTAGTTGGGATAGAGAATCCAGACGACGTCGGCCGTAGGGGCTTTTTCGCGGATCTCGGCCAGAATCGTCGATAGATTGCGTTTGATCTCATCGATCAGCGGCTGCAGCTCGCCGACCTGCGAGATGGGATCGGCCGAGGATTGCAGCTCGAACGCGAATTCCTGCAGGTCGTTTCCTCCCAGCGAAAACACGATTACATCCGCATCTTCGAGCAAAGGCGCGAGGTCAGCATCGAAATATGGCTCACCGGGGAGCCACTCGAACGAGCGCGAGCCCGGCACCGCGACATTCGAGAGTTCGACCTCGTCGTAGCTGGTCAGCGAATCACGCATCACGTTCGGGAACCACGGGGTTCCTCCGAACGATGGGATCGAATCTCCGAAGACCACGAGATCGAGCGGTTCATCATCGCGGATCGCATCGTAGGTACGCGTCGAATCGTTCACGGATGTGACGCGACCTTCGAGCACGGCGTCCACGAAATACTGACGTTCTGAGTCGAGTGCACCGAATCGAAACGAGCCATCGTCGCAGGTCTCGGTCGACCATTCATGGCCCGCATTGTCCTGAAGTCGCACCTCTACGCCCGCCATCGCGCTACGCCTGGCCTGCTCAGGGAGCGCGTACGACGAATTCGCAAGGTCGTCATCATCGGTAAAGACACTGCCCTCGAGGCCCACCGCAGACTCAGTGTCGTCGCACGCAAGAGCCAGCGAAGGCTGCGTATTATTGGCGTTATTGAGATTGTTCTCGAACTCGTTATTCGTCGGGTCGACCTGCCCGATATCGCGCGGATCCGCATCGTCACCACAGGCCGAGCCAAGAATTATAAGGGCCATCATCCAGATGAGTTTCTGCATCATGAATTTCTCCACGTCTTCACCAATGTCTCTGCATGTTTTCGTGCGCCCGGCGTGTCTACATCCTGCCAGAGTGCGTCCCCGACGTCCCAGAACTCGAATTCGCCCTGTTGCGAGAGCCTGCGGACTGCGTCCGAGGTCGAGCAGTCGCCACGATGCTCGCGTTCGGCCTCGAGCGCGTCGACGAATCCTCTGGCGCACCAGAAAAGGCCGACATCGACACAGTCGAAAGGCTCGATCTCTTTGCCGATTGCATCGAGCTGGTCGTCTTTGAAGCGTACCTTATTCGCATCGGGCATATCGAAGATGGTGTCGAGTTTGTTGTCGATCCCCAGCATGCCCTGGGTCTCCTTCTCAAAGCGCTCGACCTCTCCAAAGAGGCGCGGGGCCAGCACGGGCTCAAAAATATGGTCGCTCATCACGAGCCAGAAAGGACCATCAAAGGTCGCTGTGCCGGCCAGAACCGAGATGCCATTGGAAAGTCGATATTCGGGATTGAACGCAAAACGAATCTCGATATCGGGCGTCTCCCATTTTTCGAGTTGGGCCTCGAGTTCCTCATTCATGTGGCCGGTGACAATCACAAGCGTCTCGACACCGAGCGCGGCAAAATTCTCGAGATGATAGTCGATGAGCGGTTTGCCACCGATGCGCGCAAGAATCTTATGGCCTTCTTCAGCGCTGAGGCGGCTTCCGAGTCCCGCGGCAAGGATCATCGCATGTCGTGTCTTCATTGAGATTTCCATGGCGTACAAACGACCAGCTGGGGGCCGTTTCTAGCGCCTGTTGCACCAGATTTCCAGCCTCCCGATGGCGGCTTGCATTCTCTCGGCTCGCGTCGTTAACTGTCGCCGGCGCTCTTTGATCAGGAGAGATGATGAATTCGAGATGGATGGTGGCGGGCTTGCTGCTCGCGTTGAGCTTTTCAATCGCCTGCGGTTCTTCCAATAAACGAGAGATCAAAAAGACGGCGATCGATACTGAAGATGCGCGTCTCACTGGATTTCTCGAGGGTCTCCAGAGTGAATCCTGCGCCCCACTCTGCACACCGCTCGAGCGCGAAGTCGACGTCGAAGAAGAAGTCGTGATCGACGAAGCGGTCTTGCGCAAGAATCAGGACGAAGCCTGTTTTGACGTCGTCGTTCGCACGACGCTCGGCTACGACCGGGCTGTCAAACAGCTTACACCCACCTGCCTGCTCGACGGCGCCGTGGCTGTCGGAGAGGTGAAATCCGAGTCCTTTTCAGTCTATGAATACGGCATCGAAGATCCCGAGGCCGAGGTCGAAGAGACCGAGGGTGAAGACGCCGAGTTCCGTGTTGTCGCGACGGACATGACGATGGCCGACCTCAACGAAAGAGCAGGCGAAACGACGGTGCGAGACTATTATGCGGGCGGCGATGACTACACGATGACCGAGCTGCGGGTGGTCGAGCGTAACGCCAGCGTGTGCTGTCCCGGCGACGGCACGACGACCGTGCAGCTCACGCTCTCGAACGGTGTCGATCCCGAGGCCGAGGAACTCACCGAACCACCAGCCGGCATCGACTTTGTCTGGTTCATCGTCGAATGACCTGAGACGACTCGATCTCGTCGACGCTCGCGGCACCGGCCAATCCCATCGTCAGATCGAAATCCGCCTTGAAGTTGCGGATCACTTCGCGCACGCCCTCCTCTCCGGCGATGGCAAGACCATAGATGTAGGGGCGTCCGATACACACCGCTCGGGCTCCAAAGGCCAGCGCCTTGAAGACATCGGCGCCACTGCGAATACCGCTGTCGAAAACGATGGGATAGTCACGCCCGACGCGTTCGACGATCGCCCTAAGCGCATCGAACGAGCCCACCGCCCCATCGAGCTGTCGGCCGCCATGATTCGAGACGATGATCCCATCGACGCCTTCGTCGCGTGCTCGCTGCGCATCGTCTGGCGATTGGATTCCCTTCAATAAGATCGGCAGCGAGGTTCTCTCGCGCAAAAAAGGAAGGTCAGACCATGTCAGTGAAGGCCGGCTGTAGATGCCAATGAATCGGCGGACCGCCTGCAGCGGTTTTCCCGAAGTCACGTTCTGCAAGAGATCATCGGGGTAATTCGTGACCAATTCGAAGAGGACCTTCAGCGTATTGAGATTGACTTTGCGATCCTGATCGGGCTCAGAGTCGCCTGTCTCTTCGTCGAGAAGCCTTCGGAACACCGGGTCGCTGGTATATTGCGCAATCCCTTTTCCACGTAAAAACGGCAGATAGGCCAGATCGAGATCGCGGATTCGCCAGCCCAATAACGTCGTATCCAGTGTGACGACGATCGCTGAAGCGCCACATTTCTCGGCGCGGGCGACAAGCGATTCGACGAGCTCGTTGGACTTCGACCAGTAGAGCTGAAACCAGCGAGGGCTGCTGCCCATCACGGCCGCGCACTCTTCCATCGACACACTGGCCTGGTTCGAGAAGATCATCGGCACGCCTTCGGCTGCTGCCGCCCGCGCGGTAGCGAGGTCGGCATCGGGATGCGCCATTTCCTGGACACCGATGGGTGCCAACAAGAACGGGCTCGCCAGATGCTCTCCGAAGAGTTCGACCGAGGTATCGCGGACCGATACATCCCGAAGCATATTCGGAACAATGCGCCATCGTTCGAATGATTCGCGATTCTCGAAGATCGTCGACTCGAGGCCGGCGCCGCCTGCGACATATGCGAAGGCCTCGGGGGTCATCACCTCCCGCGCCATCGCTTCGAGTTTTTCGAGGTCCACGGGTACACCGGGTCTGGCACCCGAGAGCCCCTGTACGTAGATTTCAGACTGACGTTCGCGTCCTACTCCAGGCTTTTCTTCCATCGATTCCTCGCGTGACGGGGGCCCTGAAACCTAATTTGTCGACGCGTCGTTGACCAGTGACGACCGATCTTTCGATGCCGAACGCCACCCCCAACCCACTCGACGAAAACATGAACGGCGTCGGAGACGTCTGCGACGAATGTGCGCGTCCAGACAGTGACCCAAGTGACTTCGCCGACCGATGCGATAACTGCCCAACGCCATTGCACCATCGTGCGGCTTTTTGACATCTCATGGGTGGAGGAGCCATGGACCCGTCCTTTTTTGATGTCGAACTCACCGAACTCGAAGAGCGAATCTGGAAATCGCTCGGTCGCGCAGTAGCCGATAGCCGACACGACTGGCATTGGCCAACGCTCGCCACGGTCGCAGATGGGTCGCCGCAGATGCGTACTGTCGTGCTGCGGAGAGCCAGCCAAGGGCTGCTTACGTTTCATACCGACCTTCGCACTCCCAAAATCGAACATTTGCGGCAGAATCGCACCATTTCATGGCATTTTTATGATGCGTCGAGTCGCGTGCAGCTCAGAGCACGAGGTGCCGTCATCGAGATCGACGAAGATGCGCGCGAAATCTGGGACGAGCTGGCGCCTGCAAGCCGCGCGAATTATTGCGCGTCTCTGACGCCCGGCACACGCGTCGACGAGAGAACCGATGGCCTCGACCGAGAACGCAGCGCGCCCACCGATGAAAACACCGAGCATGGCTGGCCAAATTTCGCGGTCGTGCGCACCCGTATCGACGTTCTGGATTGGCTCTGGCTTTCGCGCGGCGCGCATCGTCGCGCCATCTTCGACCTCGAGAAAGACTCGTCGAGCTGGGTGATTCCCTGATACACCGAGAACCCCGATGGCTCAGATCAACCACCCCCGTCATCCGAATCAGCTAGCCGGTACGAAATGGACGGCAGTCTTGCCGCGGCTCGGCTACCGACATTTCGAGGTCGAGACGGTGAGCACTAAAACGGGTGCTGCCGTGCTAAGGCCGGTGCTCGACCGTTCTGAATCGTTGACAATCGAATGGCGAGAACTTCGCGATCGGGATGCATGGCAGCCGGGTTGGCTCGAAGACATCGTCGAATGAAGGTCTCGACCATCTCGCGCTACACCGCGATTTCGCGCACCTTTTTGGGTCTTCCCGGCAGGTAGTGATAGGTGAGCTCTCCGTCGAGAAAGGCCACGCGCAGCGGCTTGTCGAGACGCACATAATCAGCGTCATCCAACGACATGGCCATCTGCATGAGCCGCGTGATTCCATGCGCATCTTCGAAGCGCACGCGCACATCGGCTTGCTCGTCACGACGTACGATCGAAAGGACCGCGGCGTCGTAATGGGCGCCCTGGCGCCAGACGCGGGCTGGTCCCCGACGTGTGATCAAGAAGATCTGCGTCAGAGTCGCGGTAGCGAGCACGAGCGTGACCAGCCACGAGGTGATGACACCTGAGCCGTGGTCGGTAAATAGCGTCAACGAACCCGAGAGCAGAAAAGACGCCCATGCGAGCCAGCTCGTCGCCGTGGTTGACACAAGGAGTTTTGGATAATGCCGCAAGCAGAAGCCGGGCGGCAGAGAATAAGAGCTTTCGTCGTACTGCATACTACGTTCTTTCGGATGAGGGTTGGGCTCCTGCACACCAGTATGCGTTTTCTTGCACCTTTTTTCCAGTTGGTGCATTTGGGATT
>CAYFTY010000197.1:0-7110 GCA_964346045.1 uncultured Bradymonadales bacterium
CCTATTTGCAAGTATTGAAGGCTATTCTTTGTACGGTTTTATATGGCCTCCTGGGTGCGCTCTTTGAGATTCGTCACGGTGAGCTTTTTGGCACGCAGCCTGGCTTCGGGGGCTCGCAGCGCCTCTACCTGCATCGCAAGTTCCGAAGCGGAGAGTCTATATTCGTCTCGATTCTGCGTTCGAGCCTCGGGAAGAGGCATCGAGTGGATGCGAGCCGGCTCGTAGACCTCTTCGACCGGCGGAGCTTCCGAGTCGAAATGCTCGGAAGAATCGAGATCCACGAAGATCGGAATCGAGAGCACGGCTGCAGTGAGCGTGCCCACTACCGTTGCCTTCAGAAGGGTTTCATGCGAAATCATGCGTTCTCCAGCAGCTTGGATACCTGGATTGTATCAAGCTGCGCGCCGACTTGGAACCGGGCTACGCCAGATGAGTGAGAATACGATTCCCAAATCTACATGGTGGGTTGCAGCCGCAGCCATCATTGCCGCCATGGTCCCTCATTTCTTTTTTACGACGCCCCTCGAGCTTCACATGCTGGGCAACATGAAGGAGTGGCTCGCAATCGCGATCTGGGCCCCCGCCATGCTCGCGGGAGCAGGCTTTTTTGACGCCGGCGAATTCTCAGACTCTTTCGACCGCCCTCAATGGGAATCTCTGCGACGCATCGCTCTCGTCATGGCACCGTTCGTCTTCATGCTGATCGTCGGCATGCAATACAAGCCTCTCTGGACTGACATGCCACGGCGCCCGTGGGACGAACTGGCACAGGCTGTCCCGCTCTACGGTGGCATGTGGGCTCTGACGGCTGTGTACTGGCAGGGGCTCGTTCAACACCGACTCCTCGCCGATAAGAGCGCCGCACTCCGGATCGCGACCATCGTAGTAGGACATCTCGTCATACTGGCCCCATTCGTTCTCCACACTGGACTCGAAGTGGCACTGACCGGGTATCTGCTGTCGAGCGTTGTCGCGGCTTTGCTTGCCGCGGGGCTTTTCGAGCTGGGAGCGAGCGTGCGTGCCATCATGGTCGTGAACGGCCTTATGGGGATGACCTATGTTTTCTTACAGCAGGCCAAGTTGCTCTGATCAGAGCAGGCCAAGTGGATTTGAGACCTCTTTTCATGCTCCGACGTGCACCGTGATCCGTCGTCTTTTCGGACTTGTTCGATGCTCCCAGAGGTAGATGCCCTGCCAGGTGCCAAGGACCATACGTCCAGCCTCGATCGGCACCGAGAGCGAGGTCGAAGTCAGGATGGCCTTGATATGGGATGGCATGTCATCTGGCCCCTCGGCCGTGTGGGTGTAGAGAGGATCACGTTCGGGAACGAGGCGATTGAGCCACGTTTCGAGATCACGTCGAGCCGAGGGATCAGCATTCTCCTGAATCGTGAGACTGGCTGAAGTATGCTGGATGAAAATGGTCGTGAGGCCGCTCTCGATTTCTGCGCCCTTGACGATCGATTTAATTCGGTCAGTAATGTCGTGCAAGCCCTGTCGATCGGTATGAATTTCGATGGTCTCGATCATGAGTTCGCCGTGTCTCGAGGAATGACGATGAAGAACCTAAAGATGCTCACGTGTTTGTCCAGCCTGCTCTTCACGGGCTGCGTCTTCGACACCGGACCGACGATTCCCATTCCTGATCAGGTCGACGAAAACAATCAGAACAACGTCAACAACGTCAACAACACGAATAACGATTCGAACAACACGAATAACGAGAACAACCAAGTCTCAGAGTCGTGTTTTGCCGAGTTACTTGCCGCTTCGAGCGCTGCTACGCCCGAAGTGCCTCATGAGGTCTCTCCGTACAATGACGGTATCTTGATCTCATGGGCCGAGCTAGCGCAGACCACGCGCCTCAACACTGCCCGTTGGTCGCTGGACGGCTCGATCGATGTCTTCCCTGCCGCCTCCAATGGATTTGAGCATGTCGCCACGACAGAGAATTTCGCCGCCGTGGGCTCGCCGAATGGCGAGCGTGTTCTCTATTTCGGAGGCCGCGACCCAGAAGGTATCGTCTTTGCGACGTGTCCCTTCGGCGAGAGCTGCACGACGACACCATTCGCAGGGAACAACGTTCCGCAGGTTGCCGGCACAAGCCGTATCGATGCCGCCTGGAATGGCGGTCCAAGCGCATTGATAGCCATTGACCGCGTGGTCCTAGAGAATGGTCAGGTCGCGGTTCTGGAGTTTTCGCCCGACGAAAATAGCATTTTGTCGACTCCTGGAAGCTTTGGTGGAACGCTGAATGGGAATCCCTCGATATCTCTACTCGACACGACTGGGTCTTCTTTCGTCATGGCGGGCCGCCTCTTTTCAGAACTCGGCCAGGTGATACGTGGTAGAGAGGTGCGATCCGCAACCTGTGCACTGCCAGACGGATTCGACTTCGTCGAAGAGCGGGTCGAGACGATCATCGGTGGGGCGCTGGTCTTCATGCTCGTCGAACAAGATAGTAAAACGGCGATTGCGCATTATCGTTGTGAGCCGCAAACGACAACGCCTCTCTTGCTGACCGAAGGATACGATGAGATTCAGACGTGGGACGTCGCACGCAGGCTCACCACAGAACAGATCGTGGCCGCATGGGTGGCTGACGACGAATTGGTCATCGGATTGGGTGACGAGATGGGAAGCTTCGGAAATCTCTACCTGCTCGAGGCCGGCACCGACATCGAGCATGTCCGGGTTCAGGCGCGCCCGGGGCACACCTTCATCACCGGTATGACACCGAGTGACGGCGTCGCCGTCTGGCATTTCGAGGGCTCTCCGGTCGAGCAAATCGAAGCGATGACAAGCTGCGCGAACACTTTTTTATGAGTCGACGGTGGCGTAGTCATTGCATTCACATTCTGTGGAAGGAACACTTCCCCTGGAACATACTGAGTATTCATGAGCGAAATCACCCGCACAGTTTTTCTCGACGGCGGCGACCAGAAGCTCGAGCTCGAGAAATATCGGCTACGAGTCAAGAGCGGCGATAATGAAGGTGAAGAGGTCACCTCTGAGAATCGTCGCTTTGGTATCGGCAGCAGCCCCGAAAACGACCTCTGCCTCGACGATGCTGCCGTCTCGCGTTTCCACGCCATCATTGATGTGACTGATGATGGGTACGCGCTGCGCGACAACGATTCGAAAAACGGAACCTTCGTCGGGGGCCTGCGTGTCAAAGAAGTCTTCCTGCAAGATGGAACGACCTTCAAAGTCGGCAACAGCGAGATCGAGTTCGGAACCACCGGCGAAGAAGCCGAGGTTCGCTTTAGCGGGAAGGAGCGTTTTGGCAATCTGATCGGACAATCCCTCGCGATGCGAGAGATCTTTGCCATGCTCGACCGGGTCGCACGCACGGATGCAACCGTCCTGATCGAAGGCGAGTCAGGCACCGGCAAAGAGCTTGTCGCTGAAGCGATTCATTCGCATAGCGAGCGCAGCAAAGGCCCGTTCGTGGTCGTCGATTGCTCTGCCATCGCGCGGGATCTCATTGAGAGCGAGCTATTCGGTCATGAGAAGGGAGCGTTCACCGGCGCGACCGGCAAGCGAAAGGGTGCCTTCGAAGCGGCCAGTGGCGGCACCCTCTTTCTCGACGAGCTCGGGGAGTTACCTCTCGATCTGCAGCCCAAGTTGCTGCGCGCGCTCGAAAGCCGCGAAGTGAAACCGGTCGGCTCGAATCAGACGGTCAAGACCGACGCGCGTATCGTGGCAGCGACCAATCGCAATCTAATGCACGAAGTCAAAGAGGGAAATTTCCGCGAAGATCTCTACTATCGTTTTGCTGTGATCAAAATCGACCTCCCGCCGCTGCGCGATCGCACCGAAGACATTCCGCTTCTGGTCGAGCATTTCCTCGAGGATGCTTCAGAAATGGCCGGACGTAAGGATATCGATATCGCCTACAAAACGATGGAGAAGCTCAAACGACATCGCTGGCCTGGGAATATCCGTGAGTTGAAGAACTTCGTCGAGCGAGCCGTCCTCCTGACTCAGGGCGATGAGATCGAGACTCGCTTTTTGAACTCGAGCGATTTCACTCCCAGGGAAGAACCCGAGGAGATGGGGGCGAGCAACATGGCCTATCATGCGCTCGACGAGAATATGCCGTTCAAAGACGCCAAGAATCGACTCATCGAGGAGTTCGAACTCTCGTACTGGAAGAGCCTTCTCGAACGCACCGGAGGCAACGTCTCGAAGGCCGCCCGCATCGCGGGGGTTCATCGAAAGAGCGTCGAATATATTCTCAAGAAACTCGACCTTTCACGAGACGATATCTGATGTCTCGCACTACGCTGATCTGCATGCCTACCTACAACGAGCTCGAGAATTTGCCGCGGATCATCAGCGCGATTCACGATGTCGTCGATGTGGACATCCTCGTGATCGACGATGGCTCTCCGGATGGCACAGGCGAACTCGCCGACGAGCTCTCGGCCGCTGATGAGCGGATCCACGTCCTACATCGCACCGAGAAAGCCGGTCTAGGGCCTGCATATCTCGCTGGTTTCGAATGGGCGCTCGAGCGCGGTTACGAAAAAATCCTCGAGATGGATGCAGATTTCAGCCACCAGCCGCGCTACCTGCCTGATATCATCGAGGGGCTCGAGCGTTGGGATGTCGTCGTCGGCTCGCGCTATGTGAGCGGTGGGGGCACCGAGAATTGGGGCCTGATTCGAAGGCTCCTCTCGCGGGGCGGTGGCATCTATGCGCGCACCATCCTCGGATTGCCGATTCAAGACCTGACAGCAGGCTTCGTCGGCTGGCGAAGAAATGTGCTCGAGACCCTGGACCTCGACCATATCGAGGCATCTGGATACGTATTTCAGATCGAGATGAAATACCGTGCATTTCAGGCAGGGTATTCGATCCACGAGACGCCAATTACCTTTCCAGACCGCGAGATCGGCGAGTCGAAGATGACGGCAGACATCGCTCTCGAGGCGGTCACGCGTGTCTGGCGAATTCGCCTCAAGAAGTAGCAATGCGCGAGCGAATACGCTCTTCGAGCCCTGCCGGTACTTCGGCTTCTGCCATCATGACGCCGACGCCTTCTTCTGTGAGCGCCAACCTCCCCTTCGACGAGCGAGTGACCAGATCGAAACGCTCACAAGCTTCGAGCAGTTGGATGAGTCTGTCGGGACTGAGATAATCGAGTACACCGTAGGTCGATAGACGATCGAGCCCCTTTCGCGTCACCAGGCGCGAGGTCGAACCCCGCAACATCGCAGCAACGAGATGCATACCCGCCTGCCCCTGTGTGCGAGCCACACCGCTGAGTACCTTACGAGTCATCGTCGCGGGCTCGTCCGCTTCGAGTTCTTGCTCACCTTCTGAGGTCTTGACCAGATCCCAGGCAATCTCGCCGCAACATTGGTCGCAGTGGTCGCATGAATCGACAAAAGAAGCTTCGCTCTTGAAGTACTTGAGCAACATCGATTGACGACATTTCGGGACGCTTGCATAGCGAACGATATCGTCGAGTTGTCGGGTGGCGATCTCGCGTCTGAGATCGACGTGGTCCCAGTCGACCCTCAGATCTCGCGTGCGTGAAAGATCTCTGACTTCGATCCAGGGAAACCCATCCCGCCAGCCGAAATCGATATGCATCGCCGATTTCAAAAGACGCAGTGCCGCCTCGACAGCGCCGCTGTGAACATTGGATTTTTTGGAAGAGCGATTGATGTGGTCGGAGATCTGCTCGGCTCCGAGCGCGTGAGTCCCCAGACCGTAGCGCCGAAGCTCACTCCAGACACTCATCACAATGTCACTCGTCGGAAACGAGAGGTCTACGAAAAACTCATGAATCCCTCGATCACTGGTATGATAGAGCAACACGCACCGCGCAGGCTGTCCGTCGCGGCCTGCCCGGCCGGCTTCCTGGTAATAAGCCTCGACGCTGCCGGGGAGATTATAGTGTACGATCGCGCGAACATCCGGTTTGTCGACGCCCATGCCAAACGCATTGGTTGCGACGAGCACCGGTAGATCTCCGGCCATGAATGCATCCTGAACATCGGCCCGTCGACGATCACCGAGCCCACCGTGGTAGGTGCCGACGAGATGTCCGGCATGGTGCAGTCTCGCTCTTACTTCTTCGACCTGCCTCCGGGTCGCGCAGTAAACCACGGTCGACTCCCCACGAACTTCATCGAGCACATTCAAGAGACGGGTATTCTTATCTTCTTCGTGACGCGCAACCGAGACCTCGAAGAAGAGGTTTTCGCGCTCAAAACCCGATACGATCACCCGGGCTTCTCGCATACTCAATTGTTCGAGGATGTCTGTCTGCACCTCGGGGGTCGCGGTCGCCGTGAGCGCAAGAGTCGTCGGCATCCCCAGCTCTTCGCGTATCTCTCCGAGCTTGAGATAGTCGGGGCGAAAGTCATGCCCCCACTGGCTTATGCAGTGGGCCTCATCGATCGCAAGCAGTCCGACCTCTACGTTGGAGAGTGCGTCTCGAAAGGCGTCATTGGCAAAGCGCTCGGGAGCCACATACACGATTCGATAGCGGCCTTCGACCATGCCGCTCAATCGTTCTTTCTGTATGGCCCAGCCCTGGCTCGAATTGATGCATGCCGCCGCCAGACCGCGCTCGACCGCGGCATCGACCTGATCCTTCATCAACGCGATAAGCGGCGAAACAACAATGGTCGTGCCCTCGCCCACGCAGGCCGGCAATTGATAACAGAGACTCTTACCCGATCCCGTGGGCATCACCGCCAACGCGTCCTTCCCATCGACCACTGAGCGCACGATGTCTTCCTGACCGGGTCGAAACCCTTCGAACCCAAAGAACTCGCGAAGCCTGGCACCGAGATCGATTTCGTCGACATGTCGTGTTGCTGTCGTCATACTGAACCTACTTTCAGTATATATCCTAGCGAGCCGTCAGAGAGGATCAACTACAAAATATTCTCCACGCCGTTTTCGGGGGCTCGCCTGACTGGATTTCAGTCCAGTGTGTCGTCGGGAGGGCCGAAGACTTGTGGCCGACCGAGCAAGAAGCCCTGACCGAGCTCGACGCCGAGCTCGGCGATCGTGTCGTGGTCTTCTCGATTCTCGATGCCTTCGGCGATCAGATGCGCATCACAGCGGCCGGCCAGGTCGAGCAGG
>CAYFTY010000198.1:0-7092 GCA_964346045.1 uncultured Bradymonadales bacterium
AGCTCGCTGCGGTCGCTGCGCAAGAACTCGTTTTGCTCGCGAAGTTCGTCGAGCTTTTCTTTCAATTCTTCGACAACTACCGGGCTGATCGAAGGTTCGCCTTTGGCCTTGTCCTCGGATTCAGACGTCAGATGAGGAAGCCCCTCGACATACGCTGCCGCCCACGCGGTCGGAGTCATGGCCCGTTGAGCGACTTCGACCGCCTCGAGAGGTGCAGGCACCGAAGGCTCGGTTGATTGCCCGGTGTCGAGCGCAACCACGATGAGGTCGACGGATTCGATGGAGAGCGCGCCCTCGGGCGGCATCAATCGAAGCGCCATCGACATGCGCATCGTCTGCGCGATGCCGGCGAGCGGGTGCGTGTGGCGCTGACTCGCAGGCACGGGTACCGAAGCCCCCTCTTCGATGAGGATCACCATCGCGTCACGCATCGCGTCGTCGACTTCTTGAATCTCGAAACCGGTGAGACCTCGCGTCAGAGCAACGGATGCGTCGGCACCGTGAAGAATGATCCTCGGCCGCGAGCGCTCGAGTTCCTCTTCGATCTGGGCGAAGTAGTCGAGAAGTAGCTTACGTCGATGATCTGCCGTGACGATTTCGTCGAGCCCCGTGAGCGCAGGCCCCCGCAGACACAGGACCATATCACTCAGCCAGACGAGTCCGATGATCACCGCCGCAAAATCAGCCCAGAGTCGCTCGAGAAAAGCCTCGGCGTTCGTGAAGTACGCGAGAAGTCCGGCGAGCACGCTCACGACGATGATACCGACCAGGTAGGCACCGCGTTCGAGCACTGTGCGGGCCGCGCCTCGCGACATCCCGGCGACCAATTCATAGAGAATGTAGAAAAAGCCAATCACCGCAGCAAACTGAACGGCTCGTTCGGCACCGAGCATGCCGCGCCACACCAGGGTCGTCACGGCTATGGCCGCGATCAGCGCGAGCAGTAGCGAGAGCACCGGACCGAGAGCGCCCTCTTCGTCATCCGCGTTCGCCCGTCCGAGAAACGCCACAGGCCGGACGAGAATGATCGAAGAAGCCACCATGCTGGTCAGAAGCAGGTCTGAAAGGACCCACTGGTACTTGAGCAATAAGACGACGATCGGCGCGATGAATGCAGTCTCGACCGCAACTCCGACGGTCACCCTGCGATCGAGGCGTGGACTCGCATATCTCGCGAGAATGAGAATGAGGAGCAGAGCCAGAAAAAACGCGATCAGATAGAGCTTCTCGGATTTGCCCATCTGGAGTGATGGGCGCACATCGAAGACTGCATTCTGCCGCTCGAATCCCAGGATCGCCTCAGGCCGGCTGGCCATGATGCTGCGCAATCCTTCAGGGCCGACCTTGCCCGGGAGTGCCCGCCCATCGACCTCGACGAGATCGTCGGTCGGTTCGATGCCCGGCGGCAGCATCGTCGGATCGAATTGCTCGTTGAGGAGCGTGACCGTGAAGCGATGGAGGGGTCGAACAGCTTGCACGACCGTCGAAAGTTCTTCGTCTGGCAAAGTACTCGCAGCGTCACGAAGGTTGACCAGAATCGAGCGTACGTCTCCGAGGTCTTCGACCGCATGGCCGCTGACGGCAGCAATTCGGTCGCCGCGTTGGAGCTGCACATTCAGATTCTGGGCTTCGATCTCGCCCTGGGTCGAACGTACGACCAGATCAGGCCCCATCGTGAAATTCAGCTCGGGAAGCCCGCCGAGACGCCAGTACGAAAGGCCCGCACCGACGAGCACGAGCGCCAGCGCGAGCAGCCACCAGCCAGTTTGGGAAGGTTTCTCCATCTTCAGAAGTTGCCTTAGATCGTTACAAGCGCTTTAATGAAGAGTGTTCGTGCTGCCCCGCCGAGAGAGTTCGTGCGCAGATCTTCACTGAGAATCACAGTCGTCTCACTCGCGTTGGGAATGTTCTTCGCTGCCATGAATTCGGCCTCAGCACAAGAGCCGCAGGCAGATTCCAATCCTCTTGCGACCCTGAAAGCCGCCCGACATGCGACCCACGCAACCTGGGAAGCCATCGATGGAGCAACGAGTCGCGTCGTGGGCTGGCAGAAGCTTCCCGAGGTCGCCGACTATCGCACGATTCTCGACCCGGAACGCACGGTCGAAGGCTCTCGCTCGGTCGGTACCGTGGGCCGCGGCAGGCTCGAGAATCCTGCGCGCATGCCCGACGAGGGAGATCATCACAGCATTATCGAACGCCACCGGGGGCATAATACCTCGCATGGGACTTCGGAAATCGTCGATGCGGTCATCCACGCCTCCGAGCACGTCGGACGTCATGCAGGAGGAGCCCCGCTGCGAATCGGCAATATCAGTCGGCCTCATGGAGGCGATATCCGCTGGAGCCGCTCGCACAACTCCGGTCGCGATGCAGACCTCGCCTTTTACGTCGTCGACATGAACGGCGAGTCAATTCCCTCGCCGGACCTTTTGCAATTTCGTGATAACGGGATTCCTTACGAACGCGAGGATCTCCGCTTCGACGTGCATCGCAACTGGCTGCTGGTGCGAGGGCTCCTCGAAAATCCACACGCCGAGATTCAATATCTCTTCATCAGCAATGGACTCAAGGACATGCTGCTCGAGCATGCCACCAGGATGAGGGAACCCCGGTCGCTCGTCGCCAAGGCTCGAGAGGTTCTGCGGCAACCGACGGACTCTCTGCCGCACGATGACCACTTTCACCTGCGCATTACGTGTCCACTCGACGACCGCCTCCTCGGCTGCATCGAGAGCGGCCCTCGCTGGGCGTGGGTCGATTACAACGACGATCACCTGCTCGCCCAGGCGCTCGAGTTGGCCCGAGCTCTCGAAGACCCGGATATCGAGACGCGTATGAGCGCCCTCGACTATCTGAGCGCGACCCGCTCACCGTTCGCGAGTGAAATCGCACTCACCTGGGCTGTCTACAACGAAAATGCGGACGTACGTTCGAGGGCTCTACGCGTTGCGAGTCGTGCCTGGCCGTGGTCGGCCACGACGGTTCGCATGGCTCAGAAACTCATCGAAACGCCTGGACGTTCGCTCAAGGACCGAGCGTGGGCTTATTCGATCATGCGCCGAAGCCGTGATCCACTGGCGTTTGATTACGCCCTCGCGCGCGTCAAATCCAACGAGGTCGAGGCTGGCGAGCGCGTCTACGCTGCACGCGCCCTCGGTCATTTCATGGACGTGAAGCTCGTGCCCTTCCTGATCGAAGAACTCGAGAAACAGCCGCCTCGAGTGCGAGGCGAGATTGCGGCCGTCTTGCGTCGTATCACCAACCACAGCTTCGATCTCGACTGGTCGACCCTGAGCCAGCGCCGCGCCGAACGCGAGGTGCGGGCATGGAAAAAATGGTACGGATCGCAGAATCGACAAGACCGCGAAAGCTGGATCCTCAGCGGTTTCGATGCGATGGGCGCAGACCTGGACCGTCTCGAGCCTGCAGCAGCCGGGGCTTTGATCCCCCTGCTGCGGCGCGCTCCTGAACACGTCGTTTACAACATCAACCGCTCGCTGCGTGAGATGACGGGACGCTGGAGCCCTCTCGAATCGACCGACGGCCGGGCGCTCTACAAATCATGGTCTCGCTGGTGGGACCGCAATCGCGACGAAGTCCTCGCGCAGGCCGAAGAAGCTCGAAACGAAGCCAAGAAAAAAGAAAAGACGCACTCGCAATGAGCGCGTCTCGAGCTTCATCCCTTCGACGAATCAGCCGTCGAGATTCTTGTTACGCTTCAGGTTGCCCATGACCTTCTGATACTCGATATCCCAGGCCTGGCTGCCTTCTTCGAGGTTCTTGATCTTGTCTCGAACCTCTTGGTCGAGCTCTTCTTCCATGCTCATGTGGCGCACGAGGACCGGCTTGATTCGCTTCCGAATGTCGCGGTCTACCGCGTAGACTTCCTCGACGAAATTCGAATGAAGGAGAGTCTCGATGAGCTGATTGATGATGTAACCCACGGCCTCATCACCGACCTGAAAGTTCTTCTCTTTGGCGAGCTGTCGCTTTGCGCGTCCGATTGAACCGCCGCTCTCTGCAGCTGCGTCGCGAGCTCGCGACCGACTGAATGTCGAGCTCGACTTCGGGCATGTTTTCGTCGGTCACCTCGAGGTCACCCGAACGCGTCAACACGCGGAGAACTTCCTCCGCAATTATCGGAACCTGACCACCGTAAAGACGCATTCTCTTTCTCTTCCGCTGTGGCCGCCTTCGCGACCGTCGTCCGGCACAGGCCGCGTAATCTCATCAGGAGAAAGCCAACGCCCCGTCGGCTTATTCCAACTTGAGTCTTCTTCTATACGATCTCAGATGTATTACAAGCGAAAAGGCGGCGCGTGGCGCAGTCATGCGCCTTCGCTATTGTTCCGATCGATGGCAGCGAGAAAGCCTCGGAAATACTCCCAGGCGCTGCCCAGGCTGAAAAAGATCGAAATGATCAGCAACCAGAACCCGAGTCGATGGAAATTCATCTGAACGGTCACGAATCCGTAATTCACCTCGTAGGTGTAGTGAACCAGGAGTCCGATCAAGCCCAGCATCTGAAAGGCGGTCTTGAACTTGCCGCCCTCGCCTGCCGCGATGACCAGACCTTCTGTCGCGGCGAGCGCTCGTAGAGAGGTAATGGCGATCTCGCGCGAGAGGATGATGATCACGATGCTCGCCGGAATCCGGCCGAGGCCGACCAACATGATCAACGAAGCTGCGACCAGCAGTTTATCGGCGAGCGGATCGAGGAACTTGCCGGTGAGACTCACGAGGCCCTGCCGCCTGGCGATGTAGCCGTCGAGCCAGTCGGTGATGCTCGCAATCCAGAAGAAGGCGAACGCCGCAAGGCACGAAGCCGGGCGCCCGTCGTAAATCAAAAAGCAGACGACCGGGATCAGAGCGATCCGAAAGAGCGTCAGGAGGTTGGGTACGTTCAGGATGTCCTGGCGAATCGAACGGGCGCTCACAACGGTCTCTCAGTCGTTGTTCTGGCCTCGAGGAGCACCGATCTGCCCGTCGTCAGTCGACGAATAGTTGCGGTACCACTTGTAGACCTTGGCTACATAACCACGGGTCTGGGGATACGGGATTCCGTCGTACCTTGCAACGGCTGCATCTCCTGCATTGTACGCCGCGAGGATGAGATTGATGTCGCCTTTGTAGCGATCGATGAGAATTCTCAGAAATTTCGTGCCGCCGAAAATATTCTGACGCGGGTCGAACGCGTCGGTGACATTCAGGCTCGCGGCTGTGCGCGGCATCAACTGCATCAACCCCATGGCACCGGCATGACTGAGCGCGTTGGGATTGAAATGACTCTCGACGCGAATCACGGCTTTCACAAAGCCAAAAGGCACGTCGTACGCCGCGCTGGCTTCGCGGATGATATCGTCGAAAGCTTCTTCACGGGGCACATTGGCCGGCCGCTCATAAGGCTTCATCTTATGCGACGAAGGCGTTGGCTTTCGCTTCTTGGTTTTGCGAGCGCGCTTCTTCGTGGGCGCGCTCCCACCGATGATCTCGATCAGTTCGAGATCACTGCGCTTCTCGGTCGTGATCAGCACCTCTCCGGTCGGCTTCTTGTATTTGTAGAGCTCGGCGCTCGCTGACGCCGGTAGAGCCACGGCGAGTATCACCAGGGTGAGGTTCGCGATGTGTCGTCGCAAGTTCATGAAGAAGCTACAAGAAAGTAAAGCGCCCGAAAGGCTCTTTGAAGATAGAGCAGGCTTTCGGGCGCGGCAAGTTATCCCAGACGACTCGTCATTTGGTGCAGTAGCCGAACTCGCATCCATTGGTGCGGCACTCGGTCGGCGACATGCATGCCACGGTGCAGTACCCGTCGACGCAGACGCCTTCTCCGGCACAGTCGGTGTTGCTGTAACACTCCACGCCGCGGCGCCAGTCCGGCTCGCAAACTCCGTGGTTGCACATCATCTTGTCGCCACACTGGTCATCACTCGAGCAATTCGAGAAGCAGGTGCCGTCTACACAGGTCTCGCCCGTTGCGCATTCAGAATTGGCAGCACACTCGACCGTGGGATTCGGATCGGCGTCGCATACCCCGTCCTGGCAGGTCTGCGATTCGGGGCACTCGCTATTGCTGGTGCACTCGAAGTGACAGAAGGCGCCGAGGCAAGCTTTTTCGAGGCCGCACTGCGAGTCGGTCACGCAGACCACAGGCACTACCTCGCAAGAGCCGGCGATGCAGGATTCGCAGGGCTCGCAGTCTGCGCTCGACGTACAGGAGAGGTCCTCGGGAGCGTTCGCCTCGCAACGTCCGCTCGCCGCACACGATTCGCCCTCACGGCAATCTGCATCGGCTGTGCAGCCCAGTCGACATTCACCACGGTCGCAGATGGCTCCAGGACCACACTCGGTGTCGCTGAGGCAGATGGTATCGACGACGCATCGGCCGTTCTCGCATCGCTCATTGGTCGCGCAGTCTGTGGCCGCAGTGCATTGAGAAGCATCACCGGGATCCACCGATACGTCGTTATTTGTCGCGTTGTTGGTGTCGTTATGGGTGGCGTTGTTATCGTCGCCGTTGTTGATGTCGTCCGAGGGATCATCGTCATCTTCGGCCGGAGCAGGCTGTGTCGGGTCCTCAGGCGACGCTGGCACACAGGCGCCGCGCCAGCAGAGTCCGTCTCCGCACTCGGTATCGGCCGTGCAACCAGTATTGCACTTGCCTTCGAAGCACACTGCGTCCGTTCCACATTCAGCATCCGTACCGCAGCTGATTTCACACGTTCCCTCGACGCAGCTGCCATCGACACCGCAGTCGGTATCGGCGGTGCATCCACCTCCGACGACGCAGCGACCTTCATGACAGACTTCGGCGGGCGCGCAGTCGAGATTCACCGAACACTCCGGAACGCACACCCCATCGAGCGAGCAGAACTCGCCGTCGAAGCACTCGGCATCTGCCTCACATCGACGCTCAGGTGCGCACATTCCATCGTCACATCTGCGCGAAGCACAGTCTGAATCGATGGTGCATGAAGCCACGTCGTCCGCAGGCCAGCAAAAACGTCCGCGGGTGCAGACTTCGCCTTCGGGACAATCCGTATCCGTCGAGCACACCTCGCAGCAGCGGCCATCCCGGCAAACCTGACCATC
>CAYFTY010000199.1:0-7068 GCA_964346045.1 uncultured Bradymonadales bacterium
ATCGTCGGTCGACACGCTGAAGATCGTCTTCTCGATCATGTCGAGCAGCGTCTCGGTGCCGATCGGATACATCTCGATATCCGAGGTATCCAGAATCTGCGGGAAGTCGTCGGGATGAGTCCCGACAATCCGGCAATTCACGCTTCCCGAGACCAGCCGTGCCCAGTGGTTCTCTTCGGTCTCGATTTCGATCTCGCCGTGCTCGAGCGTCTTGACGATGTCGAAGAGACTCTTGGCCTGCAGCGTGACTCGACCTGCCTCGAGCACCTCGCAAGGACACGAAGTCGACACCGAAATATCCAGGTCGGTGGCGTGCAGCGTCAACGTGTCGTTTTCGGCTTCGAGTAGAGCGTTCGAAAGAATCGCCAATGTACTTCGCTGACTGACGACACCTTGTAGCTTGTAAAGCTCGCTGGACAGATCCTCACGGGAGATGCGGATTTTCATGGTCTTCGATTCCTCGATTCAGCCATCGTTTGAAGGCAGACAATCCACCATAGACGACTCTGAGATGCAACCCCCGTTTGGATGACGAATTTTGCGATTCGGCGCGGATCTCGACTGTGATTACGTCATACACTTCGTGTCTGACTTTCTCTGGATAGTCATAGTAGATAGGGGCTGTGGTTTCTGTGGATTGACGTCTAAGAGCCTGATTTACATGTGTTTATTTCTCCACACCCTCTGGGGAAAACGCCTGTGGCCAACCTGTGGACAACGTATCCAGTGATCTTTCCCCGATCGCTCACACAGAGTTGCCCCCGTCGATCTCACAGAGTTTTCCCCAGCTTTTTCCCAGTGATCGACCGTCGGCACTTTTCTGGATGAGGCGATCCGATCGGGTACGTAATCTCACTCGTCGCAGATCGGTACTTCGAACTCACCGCTGACCTCTCCGAATGTGCTTGGTCCTTGCCACTCTGCACTTGCTCCACCAACGAGGGTGCCGTCGTTGGCGTCGATGACGAGCTTTCCGAGATTTGTGATCCCGATGCGGGTCGTCTCACCTTCGTAGGTGGTCCACGAAAAGTCGCGATTTTCGAGGGTGAACTCACCGACTTCGTCTTCCTGGAGAATGAAGCCGATATGAGGTTCTCGATCGCGAGCCGAACAGGAGTCGCCGCCTTCTGGTTCGGTTCCAAAGAACTCGACGCCGTACTGGTCTGGTTCCAGAAATCCCATTCGTCTCGCGCGGCCGTCGACCGCCTCGAACGGCTCTTCATTGATGGTCCCCGAGAGAAGGCCTGGCTCGATCTCGTAGGTAGGATCGCCCGAATCATCATCTCCGCATCCCGCGAGTAAGCATGCGGTCGCAACAACAAAAATGAACGTGCTGGTTTTCTTGCTCATTCTTCCTCCAATAATCCTCGATCAAGCGGTGGCATCAGGGGGAAAAGAATAGGAGGGAGAAGTGGGTCCCTGCAAAGGCGGAATGTGACTTCTTGTCTATCGTTTTCATTGACCGCTGTTCTGGCTTTGCCTATGTAGAGCAACGGTCGGCGAACGCTGGCCATACGCGCCCGTAGCTCAGTTGGATAGAGCAACGGCCTTCTAAGCCGTGGGTCACAGGTTCGAATCCTGTCGGGCGTGCTAAAGTCGATACGGAGACAAACTACCTTCTACTTCGACGGCATCAGTTTTTCGCAGCCGATGCGAAACGCCTTGTATGCTTTTCGACACTCGCCTTTCTTTGCCTCGCATCGTTCCGCTGTGTTGGCGGTAGCGACCAGTCCCGTCTGAATGTTCTTCCAGAGAACCTCGGGGTCTTTAGCGTTGTGGTTGCAGGTCGGCATCGCAAAACAGAGGCCACGTAGGTCTCGACGGCTCGCCTGTTGCGCGATGAACAACCCCAGACTCGGATGAGAGAAATCAGCCCTCGATGACATCGCCTGCATCACCTTGTAAGCTCCTCGCATGAGCTACGACCTCTTTTTCAAAACCGATGACGAGATCGGCCATGATGCCTTCTTCGGGTATTTCGAAGATCGAGACTCGTATTATCTCTTCGAAGATGAAGGTCGGGCAGGCTACGAAAACGAAGACACGGGCGTCTACTTTGGCTTCGAGCGTCACGTCCACGATGACGAAGAGGCGCTCTCTTTCAATTTAAACTACTTCCGGCCCAGCTTTTTCGGGCTCGAGGCCGCCCCCGAAATTACTGAATTCGTCGAGCATTTCGACCTCGGAATCGACGATCCTCAGCGCGATGGGATGGCAGATGGTCGGTACTCCGAAGAGGGGTTTTTGCAAGCATGGCGCGCCGGTAATCGATTTGCGGTCGATGCCATTCTCTCGAGACATGCGGACGAGGTCGATACCTTTGTGATGGCTCGCGAAGACCTGTATCGCATCTGGCGGTGGAATCACAACCGGAAGGCTCGCCAGGCCAAAGCCGGTGACGCTCATTTCGTGCCGCGCATCTCGTTCTGTGTAGGCTCAGAGGGTCGCGCGGCGACGTATGTGGTCTGGACTGATGCCTGCCCGATCGAAATGCCCGAGGTCGACTGGGTGGTCGTGCTCAATTACGAAGACGGCCGCGATCGTCCCCGACCGTCGATTGCGACCTGGAACGAATTTTCGCCCATCCTCGAGAATTTCGAATTCCGCCAGGACCACTGGTTCCTCGAATACGATTACCGAGAGCCCCCTCCACGTCATGTCTACGACTGGTTCATCCACCAGCGTCGATCGGCCGACGATGTTCTCACGGGTGCAGTGCTCGAGGCAGATCGCGTGCTCGACGAAGAACTTCTCGTCGAAGGCGATGAATAACGGACGCACTCACTCTTCCAGGTTTTTCATGAACATCCATCGCATATCTCTGCCGCTCGTGAAGGCTCTGAAGACCGGGGGCGGAGATTTCGAGACGCGTCATATCGCCCTCGTCGAGGTCGAGGTCGAGGGTACGGTCGGTTGGGGCGAGGTGGCTCCGCTTCCGAGTTGGGGTACCGAGACGATCGACGAGGCCTGTGCCAGTCTTGAAAAAGGCCATGCTGCAGGCCCGGCGAGTGAGTTCGCTCTGGATTGTGCACGGTTTGACGCCGTCGCGAGAGCTCGTGAGCTGCCGCTCTGGAAGTTTTTGGCCCGGCACTTTGAACAGTCGATCTCGACGCCCGAAGTCGTACTCAACGGCACGGTGGGCTCAGCAACGATCGACGAGACGCTGGCCGATACCGCTGAGCTCGTCGAGGCTGGCTTTTCGACAGTGAAATTCAAGGTGGGCAAGCGCTCGTGGAATCAGGATGTCAAGCGCATTGGCGCCGTGCGAGCGGCCCATCCCGAATTGGTGATTCGGCTCGACGCCAATCAGGCATGGTCTCTCAACGAAGCACGTCATGCACTTTCGGCCTTCGAGAAATTCCAGGTCGAGTACGTCGAAGAACCCTCGCGCGGTGGCTACGATGCCTTCCGACAGCTCGCACCACGGGTCGGTATCGCGCTGGCCGCCGACGAAACGGTGCGCAATATCGATCAGGCACGGCGCCTGATCGCCGAAGAGTTGGTCAATGTCGTCGTGCTCAAACCCATGGTCCTCGGAGCGATATCACGCACGGTCGAAATCATTGAATTCGCAAGAGAACATCGAGTTGACGTCGTGTTGACCTCGGCGATCGATTCGGCCGTCGGTCGCACTGCCACTGCGCACCTTGCGGCCGCGATGGGAATCAAAAGAGCGTGCGGACTTGCTACAGGTTCGTGGCTCGAGAAAGACGTTGGCCCGGTCGAACAAGGCCCGGTCTGGTATCTCGACGAATCGAGCGGCATCGGATTTGTGCCTCAGGTAAAACCCTTATGAACTGGCTCGAAAGACAACTCCTCGCGCGGCCCGATGAAATGGCCGTCAACTTTGCGTCGGGGGGAAGTTGGACGTGGAAAGAACTCGGTGAGCGGGTCTCGCGTATGGCGGCTGCGCTGCAGTCGGCGGGCGTGCGGGCCGATTCTCGCGTGGCGACTCTGCTTGGCAATACGCCCTTTCACGTCTCGATCATCCACGCGATTCCATGGGTGGGAGCGACGCTCGTGCCTGTGAATACGAGACTCACCGATTCTGAGATTTCGTGGATGCTCTCGGATCTCGAGATCGACCTGCTGGTCGTCGATCACGAATCTCTCGGTCGAGAGCTCGAGCTCGGTGCGACACGCTTTGTCCAGGTCGAAGAGCTGACCCGCAGCTTTGCCATCGAGCCGCGACCTTTCATGCGCGAGACGCTCGCCACGATTCTCTATACCTCGGGGACGACCGGGCTTCCCAAGCCGGTACCACTCTCGTGGGAGAATCACGCGGCGAGCGCGATGGCATCGGCGGTCAATCTCGGGATGCACCGCGATGATAACTGGCTCGCGGCACTGCCCCTCTATCATATCGGCGGGCTCTCGATCGTCTATCGGTCAGCCCTATACGGCACGGCCTTTACGCTGACGGATCAATTTGACGAACACGAGATTGGCCGGCTCGTTGGAGACGGCACTGTCACCCTCGCTTCGCTCGTTCCCACCATGCTTCGCCGGCTCTGGGCAGGCGAAAATCGTAGCGAAGAGGAGTTTGCGCTCGAATGCGATGCCGGCCGTCTACGGGCAATTTTACTCGGCGGAGGCCCTGCCGACCGCGCCAGTCTCGAATTGTGCAAACGCCACGAGATTCCCGTCTACCAGACCTATGGACTCACCGAGGGATGCTCTCAGATCACGACGATGCCTCCCTCACGCAGCATCGAGAAAATCGGCTCGGCCGGACTGCCGGTCTTTGGTGCCGACGTTTCGATTCGTGATGACGAGGGTTATGAATGCGACACCAACGAAGAGGGAACGATCAATATCCGGGGGCCGATGGTCACCTCGGGCTATATCGATCGCTCGGCCGAAAATGAGCGGCGTTTTCGCAATGGTTGGTTTGATACCGGCGACTGGGGCCGTCGAGACGAAGAGGGTTTTCTCTGGGTTGTCTCGCGGCGAAACGACCTCATCGTGACCGGGGGTGAGAATGTCTATCCCGCCGAAATCGAGCAGGTCATCGGCGATATCGCTGGAGTCGCTGAAGTCGCTGTATTTGGCCTCGATGACGAGGAGTGGGGCCAGAAGGTCTGCGCAGCGATCGTCGTCGAGCCGGGAACGGATCTCGAGGCTATCGAAGCGCAGGCACGGGAGTCTCTGGCTGGCTTCAAGATGCCCAAGCTTTGGCATCGGCTCGATGCGTTGCCGCGTACTGCGTCGGGCAAGGTCAAGCGTATCGAAGTCGCTGATCTCGTGTTGAGCGATTAAATCGTTCAACACGGGGCGCGGCTTACGCCACGAAGATTGCATCGCCTCGCTTGCTTAGCGCGCGCAGCACGTCTAGCGGCTCAAGAACTCCTGCCAGACTTCGTCTTTGAAGTAGGGGCGGGCCATCTGCACTGCGAAGTTTGCATCGATCATGATGCCGCCGTGCGATTGCTTGACCAGGGCGAGGATGAGATAGGTGCCGTAGTAGAGCCACGAGCCGGTTTTCGGGTCGACGGTCTCGTGTAGATAACCCTGCTCTTTCCAGTACTCGAGGGTGTCGGCGACGATCTTCAACGCCTTTTCTTGATAGGGTAGATAGGCCTCGCGGACGTCGTCGCTATCGAGCTCCGAAATCACCAGAAAGATCATCTTGGCGAGGTCCTGGTGTTTGGTTAAGTACTCGACATAGAAAGAGAAACATGCGGTCAGTGCCTCGACGGGTTGGTCGCGCATCTCGGTCAATGTCATCTCGAGGCCGTCGAGAAGCCGACCGCTCGTCAGCACGATGGCGTCGGTAAAGAGCGCCCGCTTGCTGCCGAAATAACGGTAGATCAGGGCCTCGGTGATGCCCGCCTCCTCGGCGATCCGCTTGGTCGTCGCCCCGTGATAGGTGTCTTGCGCAAAGACTGCGATGGCGCTGCGCAGGATCTGTTTTCGGCGTTCATCGGCAGACATTCGCTTCGTCAAAGCGTACTCCGGTGCATCTCAACCATAAGTTAGCGATCACTAACGTGCTTCGAGCACGTCGGGATGTCAACAAAGGCTTGAAATTGGGCGACCCGTGGCAATCTTTCTTATGAACCAAAACAATACGAGGAGCATAACATGTCGAAGAAAGTACTCTTTCTGGTAGGCGAATACGGCGAAGACTACGAGATCATGGTGCCTTTTCAGGCGCTGCAGATGATTGGCTACGAAGTGCACGCAGTCTGCCCGGATACGAAGGCGGGTGACACCATCCACACGGCCATCCACGACTTCGAAGGTCAGCAGACCTACAGCGAAAAGCGCGGGCATAATTTCGAGATCAACTACGATTTCGACGATGTCGAGCCTTCGAATTACGACGCCTTGATGATCGCCGGCGGTCGCGGACCCGAATATATCCGGCTCAATGACGATGTGATCTCGTGGACGCGCGAGTTCTTCGACAACGACAAGCCGGTCGCAGCGATCTGTCACGGCGTCCAGGTCTTGACCGCCGCGAACGTCGTCGAGAACCGCACGCTCACTGGTTATCCAGCCTGCGGGCCCGAAGTGAAGATCGCCGGCGGCGAGTTCGTCGAAGTCGCGCCCACCGAGGCCGTGACCGACGGAAACCTGGTCACCTCGCCTGCATGGCCAGGACATCCCAAGTGGTTGGCGCAATTCCTCGAGGTGATGGGCACCGAGGTGTCTCACGCCTGACTGCGTGGGCCGGGATTTCCTCGGCCTTTCTTAACACTCGGCATTCAGCCCAAGGCCAAAGCGGATCGAACTATCGATGAATTCGGTCCCGTGGCCCTTGCTCCCCTTCTGACCAGGACGTGCCCACGTCTGTAATCTCTGACCGAGGGCCGGATCCGAGTCCATTCGGACTCCGAGTGCGATTCAGAAGGGGAAGAAGCGGAGGAAGGGGAAGAAGTTCCAAAGAAAGTGCTCTCGGCCGACTACTTATCTCGATCCGTATGTACCTGGGCGAGCTTCCGAAACCTGTTCGTCTTGTTCCCCTTGTTCCCCTTGTTCCCCTTGTTCCCCTTGCTCCCCTTCTGACCAGGATGTGCACGTTTCGAATCTCTTTGTGCTCCCCTTCTGACCTCGATGTGCCCA
>CAYFTY010000200.1:0-7041 GCA_964346045.1 uncultured Bradymonadales bacterium
CAAAGCCTTCGAGAGATTCCGGGGTGCATCCGAAAGCCATCGCGACGAGCAGGACAAGCGATACTATTCTCAGAGTTCTCATACTTCGTTCCTCAACGGTCGAGTCGACCGGTACATGGTACACTGGGAACGGTTTCGATTCCACCGCGTTCCCGACGATCAAGAGAGCAAAACGCGGACGTATTCGGCTCACATCGAACGAGCGTTCATCGAGCCAGATACCGCCGAGGTTGACCGGAGTGGAGCCGATGCGTATTCAGCCATGCGGAGGTACACGATGAACCCACAATTTCCGCATGGCGCGGATCTCACCATCGGAGAGCACACACTTCCCGCCGAGCAGGTCATCGAGCTTCTTGGCCCACACCTCACCGACGAGAGACGACGCAAGATTTCCGAGGTCGTTCGAATGCGCACGTATTCGATCACGCCTGTGCTCGACGGCATATACGATCGTGGCAATGTATCTGCGGTGATGCGCTCGGCCGAGGCGCTCGGCTACCAGTCGATGCACATCATCGAGACGCAGGAAAAATTCAAGGCGGCCAACCGCGTGACCCAGGGCACTGACAAATGGCTCGATCTCAGGCGTTGGGACGAGCCCGCTGAGTGCGCGGCCGAGTTGCGAAGGCGCGGCTACCGAATCGCCGTCACCCATCTCGATGCTGCCATCCCCCTCGACGAGCTCGATCCGAGCCAGCCGACCGCGATCGTCTTTGGCAATGAACGAGATGGCGTGTCTCCACACATGATAGAGGCAGCTGATCAGGCCGTGATCATACCCATGTCGGGGTTTGCGCAATCATTCAATATCTCGGTCGCAGCAGCGATCAGCCTCTATCATCTCAAACACGAGCGAGAACGGCTGCTCGGCTACCATGCCGACCTCTCCGAAGAGGAGATCCGCATTCTCGAGGCGCACTATATACTGCGGTCGACCCGTCGACCGGAACCGATCCTCGACCATGAATTGGGTACGAGCTGACCGAGTCCGCACCGAGAGGAAACCATTCTTGGAAGTACTTGACGTGGTGCAAAGCGATCTATATCGTTCGCAGTCCTTTGGAGCCGGCAGAATTCTGTTGGATGTGTGCTGGCGACTCGAAGAAACGTGACGATCAGGAGTTTGTGATGCATGCAGTGATTAAGACCGGCGGTAAACAGTACCGCGTTCAAGCTGGCGACGAGTTCGATATCGAACTCTTGGACGTCGAAAAAGGCGACGAAGTCGTCTTCGAAGACGTACTCGCAGTCGGCGACGGAGACGACATCAATCTCGGCACGCCGCGCGTTGACGGAGCCACCGTCAAAGCGAACGTCGTGACGAACGGACGTGGCAAGAAGATCATGGTCTTCAAAAAGAAGCGACGCAAAGGATACGCGGTCAAGCGAGGGCATCGTCAGCCTTTCACCCGCGTCAAGATCACTGAAATCAACGCGTAACCCCACGCGCTAAGGAGTTTTGAAATGGCACATAAAAAAGGCCAGGGAAGTTCGAGAAACGGTCGCGATTCAGAATCCAAACGACGCGGCGTAAAAAAGTTCGGCGGCGAGTTCGTTCGCGCTGGCAACATCATCGTCCGTCAGTGCGGAACCAAGATCCGACCCGGGAAGAATGTCGGGCTAGGCCGTGACTACACGATCTTCGCCAAGATGGACGGAACCGTTTCGTTCCGCGAATACAAGGGACGAAAAGAAGTGTCGGTCCATCCGCTCGAGGCTGCCGCCGAATAAGCGAAGTCCGACCCATACGTCACGTTTTGTTGTACGTTACGCCCGCGCCTCGTCCGCCGGGCGTTTCTTTTTGCGGAAGGCCACAACCATGTTCGTCGATGAAGCAGAGCTCATTGTGCAGGCTGGCGACGGGGGCCACGGCATGGTTTCGTTTCGCAAAGAAAAGTACATCAACAAAGGCGGACCCAACGGAGGCGATGGAGGCAGAGGTGGCGACGTCGTGCTCCTCGCGACGACCAACTGCAATACCCTCGACGATTTCCGACACGTCCGCACCTTGAAGGCCGAAAACGGACGTCCGGGAGGCACCAAGAATATGACCGGGCGAAGCGGCGAAGACACGATCGCCGAGGTCCCGGTCGGCACGATCGTCACGGATCTCGAAAGCGGTGAGGTCATCGCAGACCTCACCGAACCTGGAGAGAAGATCGTCGTCGCCCGCGGAGGCGATGGCGGCCACGGAAACGCACGGTTTGCGACCTCGACCAATCGCACACCGCGCAAGGCAAAACCTGGATGGCCCGGAGAATCCAGGCGACTGCACCTGGAGTTGAAGCTCATCGCCGACATCGCCCTCGTCGGCTACCCGTCGGTCGGCAAATCCACCCTCATCGCTGCTCTATCGAACGCCCGACCCAAAGTCGGGGATTATCCCTTCACCACCATCACGCCCAATCTCGGTGTGGTAAAATGGAAACAATTCGAGGAATTCGTCATCGCAGACGTACCCGGGCTTATCAAAGGCGCCCATGAGGGCCACGGGCTCGGGATCCAATTTCTCAAGCATATCGAACGCACCGAACTCATCGCACACATCATCGAGATCACGCCGCAGCTCGAGGGACACGAAGACGAGCGCGATCCCATCAAGGATTTCCACCGCATCAACCACGAGCTCGAGAGCTACAACCCCGAACTCGCCGAGAGGCCCCAGCTGGTGGTGCTCAATAAATGTGACCTTCCTTTCGTGGCCGAGCGGCAGGAGGAGATGCGCGCCTATTTCGAGGACGAGCTCGAACTACCCTTCGTGGCCATATCCGCTGCGAATCACCAGAATCTCGAAGAACTCAAGAAAAGGATGGGAAGCGCCGTCAAAAAGGGCTCGTTTGTCGACGAGCGCGAGGATTGGGAGAAGGATTGAAAGATTACCCATCCTTCGTTGGTTGTGGTAATCGTCAGGTGGCTCGCGCGAGAGGTTAGCATGCTGAGAAAGCTCTACTGGGTGTTATTCATGGCGGCCACCATTGCTCTGATGGTGTCGCTTGGCCTGGTCTTTTTCTCGGCGCCGATCGAGCAAACCATGGGGATCGTGCAGAAGATTTTCTATGTGCACGTCCCTGCAGCCATGTGTGCCTACGCGGGTTTCACGATCTGCTCGTTCGCGAGCCTCTTCTATCTGCTCAAGCCCAAGAAGGGATGGGATATCGCAGCGCTCGCAGGCGTGGAGACCGGGCTGCTCTTCACCGTGTACGTCCTTGTCTCGGGGCCACTCTGGGCTCTCAAAGCCTGGGGACGAGCTTGGGTATGGGATCCACAACTCACGGCGACCTTTGTTCTCTTCATTCTCTACGGCGGCTATTTCATGCTGCGAGCTTTCAGCGGCCCGAGCGAACGCATTAAAAAGATCGCAGCCGTCCTCGCCGTCTTTGCATTCGTGGACATCCCCATCATTCACTACGCGGTGAGGATGGGAGGGCTTCATCCCAAGGTCGAGCGTGAAGGTGGCGGCGGGCTGGCCCCGGATATCGCCACGGCATTCTCGGCTTCGATGCTCGCATGGCTTCTCGTCTTTGCACTTCTCTTCTGGCTGGCCGTTCGCGTGCGCATGAAAGAGGCCAAAGTCGAAGAACTCTATCTCGAGGTCGAGGACCTCGCTCGGAGGAAAACATGAAAGCTCACGTGACTCGATTTGTGCTTCTGGCCTCGATCTTCGTGGCACAGCCGGCCTTCGCAGAAAACCTCGCCGCACGAGAGACCACCGTGCCCGGCGGAACGCTTATGCTGGCTGCATACATCTCGCTCTGGGCGTTGATTTTGGGCTATGTGGCCGTGCTGAGCCGGCGCCAGAGTGCACTCGATGACGACGTCGCTCTCTTGAAGCGACGGATCGACGACCTCTTCGATTCCTGATTCAAACTCTCTCGACTCCTGAGCATCCCGTGTCGACCGCGCATATCTTCTACATCCCGATCCTCGTTCTGGTCGGGGTTTTTGCGGGCTACTTCATTGGCCGCCACATGGCCGAGGTCGAAGAATTCGAAAAACGCAAAAAAGCTCGACGACGTGCTGCCCTCGAGAATCGGGCTCCGAACGCGCCGGCAGATGAGAGCTCGACCGAAGCGCGGTCTGATTGACGCTCTTTCTCGCACTCCTGTATACTGGCCGGGTGAAATCTTCCCCGCCTAGAGCTGATGTGCTTACCCGATACGCGGTTGCGCTCAGCGCCACTATTCAAGGAGCGTGGCCATGAGTAGCCTGGCCATCCCAAAAGAGATCTTCGAACAGTCGATTCGTAGATACTTCAAATGCGTCATTCCGTATCTCGAAGACGATTCCGTCGGCGAGATCATGATCAACGGACCCGACGACATCTGGATCGAGGTCAGTGGAAAGCTCCAGCAGACCGATGCCACCTTCGATACGCCCGACGACCTCATGGGCGGGGTGAAGAACATCGCCCAGTATGTGGGGAAGACGCTCAACGAGCTCAATCCTCGCATGGATGCGCGCCTTCCAGACGGAAGCCGTGTGCATGTGGTGCTGCCGCCCGTCTCGCGCAACGGCGTGGCGGTTTCGATTCGTCGATTCGGTGAATTCGACCTCACGCCCGAACGCCTGATCGAATACGGCAGTTGCACGCCCGAGGCCATGAAGTTCATCGAGATCTGCATCAAGATCGGCAAGAATATGATGGTCGCCGGCGGAACCGGCTCGGGGAAGACGACCCTCTTGAATTCGCTCTCGACGCTGGTCAGCCCGGACGAGCGGATCATCGTGATCGAAGACTCCACCGAGCTCCAGCTGCAGCAGCCGCACGTTCTCATGCTCGAGGCACGCGGCCCGGATGCCAAGGGACGAGGCCGCGTAGGAATCGGAGATCTCTTCCACTCGGCCATGCGTCTTCGACCCGACCGCGTGATTATCGGAGAGATTCGTGGTGGAGAAGCGCTGGACATGATCCAGGCAATGACCTCGGGTCACGGCGGCAGCCTCTCGACCACCCACGCGACCTACCCGGCTGACACGCTTAGACGCCTCGAAACCATGGCCATGATGCACCCGACGGCCGCACAGATGCCGCTTCAGGCACTGCGTTCTCAGGTCGCTTCGGCCATCAATGTGATCGTGCAGACGAGCCGCTTCAACGACGGCTCACGTAAACTCACGCACATCTACGAAGCGCTCGGCCTCGATGAAGCTGGTGAATACAGACTCTACCCGCTTTTCGAATTCGAACACCGGGGCGAAGACCCGGATACGGGCAAAGTGCTCGGCCGACTCGAGCCCCACGGAAATCTACCCACGTTCGTCGATGCGATCCGCTCACGGGGAATGCACTACGACGAAAACTGGTTCCGGCGACAGAGATAGTCCATACTGACGCTCGAACCTCACGATCCTCAAACGACGCGAGATCATGTCCGAAGATCGATTCAAACAGGCGCGCAAAAGCCTCATCGATCGCGATAACCGCCAGGATGATTCTTTTGACGATGGCTTCGAAGACGAAGCGACCGCCATGGTGGATCTCAACTCGATGGAACGGCAGGGTGGCCAACAGAAACCGCAATTCGGCCCGCCTCCCAATTTTTCCCAGAAAGAGGAGGAGATCGAAATGTTCTCCATCGAGGAGTACGGGGACCCATCCAGCCAGCAAGGGGCTTCCGGGAGCGTTCAGATGGGCTCGGGTGCCAACCATCAACAGCATCCGCCACCTCCGACCTATCAAGGCCACGATCCTTCAGGCCAGGTTCCCACGCAGCAGAATCAACCGGCGGGGCAGCAGTCAGCACAGTACGGTGCCGGACAGCAGGGGCAGCATGGTCAGGGACAATACGGTCAGCAATCGGGGTACGGCCAGGCATCGCAAGGCCCGGGGCAAGGCGGTCCATCGGGCTATGATCAACCCCCGAGCAGCGGTGGTCAGCAGATGGTCGTCGGCGGCGGTGATGGAGACTTCGAAGGAGCCACGGCATTTTTGAATATCAACGAGCTTGCAGACCCGGCTCACCATGTGGCTCCGGACGAGAGCGCGGTCGGCTACGAAGGCAACACCCAATTCGTCAACCTCGCCGAGCTTCAGGCTGGTGCGGGCGTGCAGACGACCGGGGGTGGCGTCGAAAGCGACCAGATGCTCAGGCAGTCGTACCAGTTCGGACCCGAAAATATTCAGCACGGCGAGTTCACGCTGGTCTTCGCCGTCAATCAGATGGGGCGGCAGGTCGTGCTCAAACGAGTCTGGGAAGGCGACGTGAACACCATGCCGATGGAACTTCGGCAACGCATCGCATCGCTCGACCCGATTCGTCATCCTCGACTCATCAACCTCAACGGAATGCTCGCGACTTCGACCGGCGCATGGGTCGAATTCAATCAGCCTACCGGATACCGACTCACGGATCTGCTTCAACAAAATGGCCCTTACCCGCAGGAACAGGTCATCGAGTGGATCAAACAAGCAGCCGAAGTTCTCGATACGATTCACCAATTCCAGTTTGTCTACGCGAATATGACGACGAACGCGTTCTGGATTCAGGACGACGGATCGATCTTGCTCGAGCCCTTCGACGTGCTCACGTTCGAAAACCGTGGGAATCTCGGACCTTTCGGTCCGCCCGAGCTCAGCGTCCCACCCGAGCAGCGACAGGTCTCGCCCGCGACCGACGTCTACAGCCTTTCGGCCACGATGATCGCGGCACTCACGGGCCTTCCGCTCAACCTCCAGGCGTACGAATCGCTCGACAAAAAAGTCGGTGCAGCAGCGCTGCAGGCTCTGAGTCAAAACCCGGCAGAACGACAGCCCACTCCCGGCCACTTTGCCGGATCATTTGAGAAGAGCAGCGGTCTGCCCGACCTCAACATGAAGGTGATCATCGGGATCGCCGCGATCATGGGATTCGTCGTTTTGGGAGCGATGTACTATCAGCAAGAGCAGGCCCAGAAGGCGCGTATGGCGCAACAGCAGGCTCAGGCTGCAGCCGCAAAAGAGGCCGAGAATAATGCCCCGGTCGACGCGGCTGCCGCCACCAATGCGCAAACTGCCGGCACCAATCAGGCTGTGGCCGAGGCCCCGACCATCGATGCGCC
>CAYFTY010000201.1:0-5652 GCA_964346045.1 uncultured Bradymonadales bacterium
GAGCAAGATCGAATCGGGGCGCAACAACTCTTGAATCGCCTGCTCGTAGATCTCTTTTCGCTCGCCGAGGGCCGGGAAGAGTTCGACGATGAGAGCTGCCGTCACGTTCGCAAAGAGCCCCAGCACAGCGGCTGTGACCAAGATTGCGCCGAGGGCGCCAATCGAGATCTCGATGCGACCAAATCCGGGAAACTCGAAATCTCCATGGGTGAGGCGACGGAAGGTATAAGCCACTGCAGCAATGGCGACGAGCGATGAGGCGATCAGGCCCACCTGGATCGGTAGCATGGTCTGCAGTAGCCCACCCACCACGAGCATGACGCAGGCTGCGATCAGAAATAGAACGTAGGGGGCTGCGTGGGAACGTTCGGGATCAATCAATATGCGTTGAACTCCATGATGATCTGCAGGTCGAGCTCGAAGGGCTCATTTCCGAGCCGTTCGGTCTTTCCGCTCAGACCCACGGTGAAATCGCCTTCAAAAAATTCTGGATTGCGGGTGAAAGTCGGTCGATCGATGAGCACATCCATCTCGAATGACTCGAGCCCCTGATCCTCTCCCGGCGTATCCGCCACCGCAGCCTCGACGGGATTGTCCTCGCCAGGAGTCAGAAGTAATTCGACGTCTTCGCTCCAGAGGTATGGCCAATTTCGAACGCCTGTCGCGCTTTCCGCGACCGGCCGGATCTCGACCTTCACGAGCTCGAGTTCATTCGGAGGGTGGCCGAGCGAGGATTCAGCCTCGTCGAGAAATGCCGCGAAGACATCGCCTCCCTGACCGACCCTGCACACGTCGAATTCATTGGTGCATCCACCGAATCCGTCGGCGAAGTAGCCGGCATCGTTATCGCAACTCTGACAATTCGCCCCTGTGTACCCCATCTCGCACATGCAGCCGGGCATCCCCATCTCGTCCTCTTCGCAGACACCGTTTTGGCCGCAAAACGTGGGGGTGCAGCCCTCGTCGGGCGTACAGACCTCTTCTTCTTCGACCGTGTCGAGGCTCGTGCCAGCCGGGCATTCGCATCGGAATACCGTACCCTGGCCGATGCAACGGGTCTGCGGTCCTTCGGTGCACGGATTGGGGTCGCAGGGGCCCGAGGTGCACTCCCCCGTCAGTGCTACTTCGACCTGAAGCGTCGAGCCCGATACGTCGCGCGGCCCGACTCCTTCCAATGTGATTTCGAGGGTTTCGTTTGCTGCGGGCTCCTCGCAGCCAGCGTTCATCGCGCCGAGTACCAGCAAGCAGGTCAGCAGAATAAATTTGGACTTCATGAACTTCCCATCTCGAGTACGGCAGAATCGTACTTGCGGGGCGCCTCGATGTCGACCTCAGGTCATCGACCAGCCAAGCACACCTCGATCAATGGGTCGGGCCAGTGCGAGCCCGTAGAGATAGGCGGTACGAAGTCCGACCGTGTAGGTCTCGGCAACGATGTCGACGAATCCGGCTGAACTCGCATAGAAAACCGTAAGTGCGACCCAGGCGTCCCAGCATTCCTGGGCCACCTCTCCAAAATCGGGCGGTTCTTTGAAATCGAAATCCGACCAGCTCTTGGACTGGTACCAGAGTTTCCAGCCTTCTTCTCGAGCCCGTGCGTAAACATGATCCTCGGATTCCGCTTCCCATGCTTCCCAGGCGAGGATCGCGGCCATCGAAGACCACGAGTACATCGATTGTGGATGAAACGATGTATTGCGCAGCGTTCGTTCGGGCACTCGTTTCAGCGTCCAGTGTTTGAGTCCGCGGGCGCGAATGGCCTGCTCTAGATGCGACTCCACGAGCGCTGCATCGTCTCTGGGGCGATCCAATGCGCGGCGCCAGAGTGCCTGCTCTTCGTATATCTCATCTTCGAAGTCGACGAATGACACAGAGAGCTCTTCGAGCGCCTCGCGGGCATCCATGCGCTCGACGACAACCCAGTCAGCAAAGACGCCCCGTTCGCGTGCCTCGACCTCGCCTGGGGCTTCGACCCGATATAGAGCGGCGGGGCGACCGGCGGGCCACAGACCCGATGCCCGGAATGCATCTGCAGCCGTCAGAGAGGCTCGGGATTTCGCGATCTTCTGATCGCGATTCATGGCCTCGGCTGAGGCGATATAGGCAATTTTGGAAAGTGTATTCATTCGAAAACGTCGAGGACCTCTTGTTCGTCATCGAGGTCGCCCGAAGCGATCTGTTTGATATGCGCCGTCGATGCCGCTCGGTAGACAACAATGCTTGCTGCGACCATTACGAACGCGCCATAGGGCACCAGAAGGGTCACGGCGAGCATGCCCACCAGGGCACCGACTGCCACACCCCAGCCCCAGGGCTTTCGACATTCCCACGCCGCAAAAAACGAACCGGCCAACGCGACACCGATTACCAGTGGTCCGAGCATCAGTCGCTCGCCTTGAGATCCTCGACGAGGCTCACATATTGCTGCATCGCTTCTTCCGAGGAGGTTCCCTTGAGCTCGGCCCACGCATCGTATTTGGCTCGGCCCACCGGGTTGGTAAAGCCCGGCCTCTTGCCCGCCACATCGCCTTTGGTCGCCTGCTTGTAGAGACTGTAGAGCTGCAGAAGCGTGTCGTTGCTCGGCTTGCTCGACAGATCTTGAGCGTCGTCAGCGGCTTGTTCGAAGCTTTCCTTTAGATCAGACATGATCACCTCGTGATATGGAGCTTGTCGCGCCGTTGTAACGCGCGACGATGCGTTTCTTCAATCGTTTTCTGCAACCTGCGAACCACGACGCACCGCGGCGCCTACCCGATCTTCGATGGCATCGATCGCTCGCTCGAGGTTTTCGTTCTTTCGCTTCACTGCCGAAAAGAGTCCGAGCTGCTCGGGTTCGTCCGGGTCTTTGAGATCGAATGCCGCAGCCCCAACCAGACGCATCGGCTCATCGAGTTCGAGCGACTCCAGCAGGCCCCGTGCGTGCTCGAAAAGCGTGCGACTGTCGTCTGTCGGTCCTGGCAATGGCCCCTGACGCGTCGCCAGGCTGAACGTCGCCGAATAACGGACCTTCACGCGGATACCACGCGCCCGAAATCCTTTTTTACGCAGGGTTTTTGCAACATTTTCGCATTGTTCGCGCAGCACCGGCTCGACCCCGGGGCGACCTCGCACATCGTTGCTGAGTGTCCGCTCGGAACCCACTGATTTTCGGGTGCGGTCGGCGACCACCTTTCGGGCATCCAGGCCTTGAGCAAGCGTGTGAACATGGTCCGCAAAAGACTTACCGAGTTCCTGGCGCAAACGAACGATATCGGCCGCCGCGACGTCGCCGATTGTGTAGAGTTCGAGCTCTTCGAGCTTTTCGGCCGATTTGGGCCCGACGCCCCAGATCTTACGGATGGGAAAGGGCGCAATGAACTCTGCTTCACCGCCACGAGGCACGACCGTAATACCATCGGGTTTGTCGAGATCGCTCGCAAATTTGGCCAGAAATTTATTGGGCGCAATACCAATCGAGCACGTGAGTTGAGTCGCCTCACGAATCGAGTCCTTGATGGCCTGTGCGGCCTCGACGGGAGGGCCAAAAAGTTCTTCGGTTCCCGTCATATCCATGAAGGCCTCATCGAGGCTCAACGGCTCGATCGTCGGACTGTAATCTTTGAGGATGCCCATGATCGTCTTACTGATCTCACTGTAGTACCCGATACGCGGCGAGACACAGATCGCATCCGGGCAGAGGCGCAGCGCTTTGGACATCGGCTGGGCCGAGTGAAGTCCGTATTCACGCGCGACGTAATTGCAGGTCGCCACGACGCCGCGACGACTCGTTCCGCCGACGATCAGAGGTTTTCCGCGATACTCGGGATGATCACGCTCCTCGATCGAAGCGTAGAAAGCATCCATATCCATGTGAAATACGGTCTGCGCCATCATGGCGAGTGTAGCCCGAGCGTTCAAAAAACGCACACCTGCCCAAGCCCATGAAAACCCTGGGTTTCAGCCACACGGCCGCTATGGAACGATCTCTGCTTACATGTAGGGGTGTGTCGTCAAGCACGCCCGCCGACGCACGGCACCAGCCGTGGTCGAAAAGCCCGCCCGAAAGATATCCCGCCTGATCATTTGCTTCCCCCGTGCCCCGGCCAAAAGGCCGGGGAGCCCGCCATTCTTTGTAAGGTAGAGAGCTTTGGACTAGAGTGAGGCGAACTTCATCGCTGATACGAGGCTTCATGATGCATACCCCGATCTTTCAACGAATGCTGGTCTTTTCTGCGGTCTTTCTTCTTGCATGGGGCTGCGGAGACGACCCCGAAAAGAAGAGTAGTAACGTCAACAACGCCAACAACGCCAACAACGTCAACAACGCCAACAACGCCAACAACGCCAACAACGTCGGGAATAACGGCATGTCGTTCGACACACAGCAGCTCTTTGTAGATGCCGCCTGTGAAGCTGCGTTTGATTGCCCAACCTCGCCTTTGACTTTCATCCTCGGGCGTTATTCGTCCGTTACCGAGTGCAAGGCCGAATCGGGCGCGGCGTTCTTTCGAGACTTCGATTCGTCTGCATTTGAAAGCGCCGTCGCCGACGGTCGTATCACGCTCGACACCTCGGGTCGGAGCGCCTGCACGACCGCATTGAAAGAGGCGCTCTGCGAGGGGCGGTTTTTCGATGCAGGCAATGATGCCGAAGAATGTGAGTCCCTTGTCACCGGAAACGTCCCCGAAGGTAGCAATTGCGTCGAGTCGCAGGAGTGTTCGGGAGGCCTTCGCTGCGAGCGAATCGAAGGCGAATGCTACGGAACCTGCCAGCCGAATTGCGGTGAAGAGAACTGCAGTGACGAGCAGTACTGCGAGACAGGGTCGTCGTGCACAGCACTCAAAGGCGAGGGTGAAGAGTGCTTCTTTGGCCAGTGCGCAGACGGTCTTTACTGCCGTGAACAGACCTGCGCTGCTGGAGGCGATGTCGCGCCGGGGGGTGAATGCAACGATCCGCGAGACTGTCAGACGGGCTCGTGCATCAACGACGTATGTGTCGAGGTCAATGCGGTAGGCATGGGACAGGAATGCGACCTGCCGTTTGGAGGAAATACGATGATCTCCGTGAGCTTATGTCAGGGGGGGCTTGCCTGCGGAAACCTCATGTTTGGTCAGCAGGGGGCCACAGGCACCTGCATCACCCCCAAGCTCGAAGGCGCCGAATGCAACTACTTCGCTGAATGCGCCGTCGGTCTCACCTGCGACGCAATGGATCCAGTGGAGGGCGGAAACTGCGTGCCTGTCTACGCGAACGGAGAAAATTGCACCGAGGATTTCGACTGCGAGTCGAATGACTGCTCCGATGGTGTCTGCACGGCACAATCCACACCCGACGTCTGCGAACTTCCCTGAACCCTGAGAAGATCTTGAATTCGAACTATCGAATGGTTGTCGGATTGATACTCACCATGACCCTCGTGGCGTGTTCGAGTGATGAAGACTCCGAGCCTATCGCCGAGCTCGACGTGGGGGGCGATGTTGGAATCGACGCCGAAAACGACGTAGGGGGCGACACTGGACAAGCCGACGGTGGACCGACGGGATGCGAGTATCAAAAAGACTGCGCGGCCGACGAGATCTGTTTTATGTCGACGTGCGAACCAGCCCCCGAATGCCCCAGCATGAACACGTGGTTTCCGTGCGTAGACGCAGTTCAAGAGCGCTTTGGCGACGA
>CAYFTY010000201.1:5752-7035 GCA_964346045.1 uncultured Bradymonadales bacterium
TGCCAAGCGCACGAGCTGCCGCGCTGGATACTGTCAGATCAACTGTTGGCGCGATGATGAATGTGCCGAAGGCGAGCTCTGCACCGATTACGGTCGATGCATCGAATTCGCGGGTGACCTGACGGGAGAGGCTCCTGGAGGCGACCAGCGGGCACCTCTGCAGGCTGGCATCTCGAACGTCGTCATGAACGTACCCATCGGCGTTCCTGCCGCCGGATTCGGCTCACGAAACGACACGTCCTCCAACCAGTACGCCGAAGAGCTCTACCCCACAGCGGGGATGATGCACGCTCTCTACTCGCGCGCGATCGCGCTGAACAATGGCGAGCGAGAGCTGCTCTTATTGCGTCTGCCGATCATCTTTCCATCGTATCAACTGCATGAAGCGGTCGCGCGTGGCCTGCAGGAAGAAACCGGCGACAACTGGCGCGACAGTCTGATCATCTCAGCCACCCATACCCACTCGGGTCCAGGTCGCTTCTGGCCGCTTCCAAGCGATTCGGGGATCCCTGTCGGCATTCTCGGCACGGATAATTATGCCCAACCGATCTACGAGATGGTGCGAGATTCAGCGATCGAAGCAGCGCTCGCCGCGCTCGATGACTACCAGCCTGCCAGGCTCGGATGGTCGATCGTCGAGGCCTACGACACCGACGATCTCGTCGCGAGCGACCGATGGAGCGCGACTCCGCCTTTTGACGACAATCGCCTGCTGATGATTCGTATCGACGACATGAACGACGTCCCGCGGGCCGCCATGGTGAGCTTCGGGACCCACGGAACCTTTTTCGAAGAGACGTATTTCACCGGTGACGCCCCCGGCGGTATCGAACGCGGCTTCGAAGCACGGCTCGGCCAGACGTACGATCGATTCGTGCCGACCTTTTTCATCAGCCAGAATGGCGGCTCGATGTCTCCCCGAGGCGACCGCTATGGCCATGACGAAACGCAGAAATACGAAGCGCACGGAGCGCAATTCGCAGATCGTGTCTTCGACGACTTTCAGGCCATTGAAACCAGCACTGATATCGCCCTCGACGCGGCGAGCCACAATTTCTGGATCGATTACGAAGCCATCGGATACGAGCCCGGCGAATGGGATTCAGGCTTTTCCAGAACAGTCGACTCGACGAACTGGCATGGCGGGCTGAACTGTGGGCTCGCCAACGACGACCGCGATTTCGACTCGTATTATCAACCGTTCGATTACGGCTGCGTACCCGTCCACTTGGTCACTCAGAATCGTCCGGCGACCCTTTTTAATAAATCGCTGATCACCGCCC
>CAYFTY010000202.1:0-7030 GCA_964346045.1 uncultured Bradymonadales bacterium
CTCTTCGGATCGGCCAATGACCGATATCTCGTCAAAGTCCGCCCCGATGTCGAGCGCATCAACAGCCTCGAATCGGAATACGTCGACCTGACCGACGACGAATTGCGTGGCAAAACGGCAGAGTTCAGACAAAAACTCGATAACGGCGCGACCGTCGATGACATCTTGCACGACGCCTTTGCGACAGTCCGCGAGGTCGGAAAGCGCACCCTATCGATGCGTCATTACGACGTGCAGTTGATCGGCGGGCTCACCCTGCACCAGGGAAAGATCGCCGAGATGCGCACCGGTGAAGGTAAGACGCTGGTGGCAACGCTGCCGCTCTACTTGAACGCACTCGAGGGAAAGGGGTCGCACCTCGTTACGGTGAATGATTACCTGGCGAGTCGCGATGCCGAGTGGATGGGCAATATCTACAAATTCCTCGGGCTCACGGTCGGGACGATCGTCAGTGATATGTACGAGGGCGATCGTCGCAAGGCGTACGGCTCGGACATCACGTACGGAACCAACAACGAGTTTGGATTCGACTATCTGCGCGACAATATGAAGTACTCGCTCGACGAGATGGTGCAGCGCGATCTGCATTACGCCATCATCGACGAGGTCGACTCGATTCTCATCGACGAGGCGCGTACTCCGCTGATTATTTCAGGTAGCGCGGGTCTTTCGACCGAGCTCCCCAAGCGGGTCAATCAGTACATCCCCTTCTTGAAGAAAGACGAGCATTATCTGGTCGACGAAGAGCATCGCTCGGTTTCGCTGACCGACATCGGTGTCGAGAAGGTCGAGCACGAGATGGGGGTCGACAACCTCTATGACCCCAACAACATCGAGGTCGTACACGCGATCGTCAAGGCGCTGCAGGCGCACACGCTTTACAAGAAAGACGATCGCTACATCGTACGCGATAACGAAGTGATCATCGTCGACGAATTCACGGGCCGTCCGATGCCAGGTCGCCGCTGGAGCGACGGTCTGCACCAGGCGGTCGAAGCCAAAGAAGGCGTGACGATCAATGACGAGAATCAGACTCTCGCGACGGTGACCTTTCAGAACTTCTTCCGCATGTACAACAAGCTTTCGGGTATGACGGGTACGGCTGAGACCGAAGCCGAAGAGTTCCACTCGATCTACGAGCTCGATACGATCGTCATCCCGACGAATAAGCCGATCGCTCGTATCGACCAGGACGATGTGGTCTATCGGTCGTACGGCGAAAAATTTCAGGCGATCGTCGAAGAGATTGTGAGCTCGAACGCCAAGGGTCAGCCCGTCCTCGTCGGTACGACCAGCGTCGAGAAGTCCGAGGCGATCAGCCACGTTTTGAACAAGAAGGGGATCGACCACAGCGTCTTGAACGCCAAGCATCACGGGGCTGAGGCAAGTGTCGTTGCCCAGGCGGGTCGACTCGGTTCTGTCACGATCGCAACCAACATGGCCGGTCGTGGTACCGACATCGTGCTCGGCGGAAATCCCGAGGGACTCGCCGAGGATGATGCGGGTCCTCAGGATGTTCCCGAGACCGCGATCGGTGATGAGAGACTCGAATACTACACCGACGAATATCTCGAGGCGCTCGCCCGACATAACGAACAATGCGCCCAGAACAAGAAAGAGGTGCTCGAGGCCGGCGGACTGATGATCATCGGCACGGAGCGCCATGAATCCCGGCGGATCGACAACCAGCTACGTGGTCGTGCCGGACGTCAGGGTGACCCCGGACGAAGCCGCTTCTTCCTCTCTCTCGAAGATGACCTTCTACGACTCTTCGGCGGTGACCGCATCGCCAAGATCATGGACACCCTGAAGATGGAAGAGGGGGTGCCGATCGAACACAAGATGGTCACCAAATCGCTCGAGAACGCGCAGCGCAAGGTCGAGGGTCGTAACTTCGACATTCGTAAGAATTTGCTCGAATACGATGACGTGATGGACGTGCAGCGTAAGACGGTATACGAGCTGCGCAAGAACGTGCTCGGTGGCGCAGACGAAGAAGGTCGAAACGTCAAAGAGATGGCGATGGACCTCTTTGAAGAGGTTGCACTCACGACCATCGATATCTACGCGCCAAAGGCGGTTCGTTCCGAAGACTGGGATCTCGAAGGTCTCGGAGTCGCACTCCAAGAAATCTTCAAGCTCGAGTTCGAAATCGACGCGACCATGGGCCGAGACCATATCGAGCTCGAGGTCTGGGATAAGGTTTCGGCACTATTTCAAGAACAAGAGCAGATGTGCGCTGAGGTTGCCGAGCAGGTCAACGAAAACAACGCGCAGGTGCGTCAGCAGAAACAAGAGTTCATGGACGCACTCGAGGAAGCCGGCGAAGAAGTCGACACGCATTCGCGAGACTGGCCGTCTGATGAGGAGCTCGAAGATGTCGATGGTGAGACCATTTTCATCGAGCAGGTTCAGGGTCACTATCTGAAATCGATCGACCGTTTCTGGCGGCAACATCTGCAGGCGATGGAGCAGCTTCGAGACGGAATTGGTGTGCGAGGCTACGCGCAGAAAGACCCCAAGCAGGAATACAAGAAAGAAGGATACAACCTCTTCTTGGACCTGCTGATGAACATCAAGACGAACGTCGTGAAGTTCATCGCGCAATTCAAAGTGAAGTCGCCCGAATCATTGGCACCTTCGCCAAAGCCCGACGTGCCCACGCAGATCTTCCTCAACCGACAGAGTTCGGAAGACGAAGAGAGCGGGCCGGAGACCTACGTCAATGAGCTTCCGAAGCTTGGGCGAAACGATCCATGCTGGTGCGGAAGCGGCAAGAAGTACAAGCGCTGCCACATGCGTCAGGACCAGGCAGCCGAGGCTTCCTGAGCAATGAAGATCTTCGTCGAGAACCTCGCTGTGGTCGGCAATCACGGCTACTACGAGGAAGAACGCCGTGATGGTCGACGCTTCATATTCGACCTCGAAGTCGATGTCGCCGACCCCGGCGACTCCGATGAGCTCGACCACACCGTAGATTATCGGAATCTTGCGTCCATCATCATGCGCCACGCCGACGGCGAGAGCGTCAAGCTGATCGAGACTCTCGGCGAGCGGATTATTTCAGACGTACTCGACGAGTATAAGTCGGTGCGTGAGGTCTCGCTGAAGATCCGAAAATACGCGACCGGCGTTCCGGGCGACCCCGAACATGTCGGCATCCAACTCCAGCGGGCAAGAACATGATGTTCGAAACTTCGGGCTATCGAATCGGATCGATCGCCGGCGTCGATGTGGCCGTCTCGTTCTGGTTCGGTTTCATCATCGTTCTGATCGTCTTTTTGAGCGGCAGCCTGGCGACCGGCCTGCTCTTTGCGCTCGCGTTGACACTCTCAGTGCTGATTCACGAGCTTGGTCACGCAGCCGTCTGTAAATACTACAAGCTGAGTCCGTCGATCCTGCTGCATGGCTTCGGTGGTCTCTGCATGCATCGACAAGCCCCCGATGATTGGAAAGACATCCTGATCGTCGTGATGGGTCCGCTGGTTGAGATTGCCTTTGGGATCGCTGCATTCGCTCTGCTCTGGTACGGGCCGATTGCGACCGATAGTTACCTCGAAATCTTCGTCTACTACTTTGCGTGGGTGAGTGTTGTCTGGGGCCTGGCCAATCTTCTCTTGCCTCTCTGGCCACTCGACGGTGGGAAGCTTTTCAACCTGGTTCTGCGACGCTTCATTAGCGAGTCGAAGGCACAGGATTGGACGCTGAAGGTGAGCATGTTCGTGGCGATTCCGGTCGGGATTGCCGGCATCATGTACAGCTTTTACTTCATCGCCTTTCTGGCATTCTTCATCATCATCGGCAATTACCAGTCGATGCAAAGCGGCGTCGATCTCGTCGGCCGCAAGGCCAAAGAACGCGCAAGCGAGTTCACCAAAGAATTGATGAGCGACGCACGCAACGCGTTCGAAGCCGAGGACTATCGAGAAGCGTATCGCCTCTGCCATCAGATTCGTGCGCTGGGCGATACGATTCCAAGCAAAATGCAGAACCAGATCTGGGAGATTCTGGGCGTGAGCTCGGTCGAGATCGGCGAATACGACGAAGCGCTCGGTTGGCTCAAACGCGCCCCCGACTCGAAGCGGGTGCACGATGCACGCGAGAAGGCCGAAGTCGAAGTCGCCGAGGGCTGAGAGCCGATCCTGCCCTCGAATTGAAGTGCAGTCCCAATCCTCGTAGTGTTCCGGTTCAACCATCTCAACAGGGGAGAGTCTTTGCGACTTCTTGCTCTACTCGTTATCGCCATCGGTCTTACAGCAGCCTGCTCAGGCGACCGGGACGTCGGACCCTCGCCCGCTTCATTTGTCGATCTGGCCTCACTGACGTCGCTCGAAGATTCGACTTCGCTGCTTGTCGAGGACATCCATATTGCAGCCTCGAGAAACGCCGAGGCCATCGACGTCGACACTGCGATTTTTCGAGGTGACGACCGGACTCTGCGGATATGGAAGAAGGGCGAGGGGGTGGTTGCGACGGCAGAACGCCGAGACTGGGTCGACCGCGAACGCGGAATTCTCTTTTTACAACGAAGCGACGGTGCGGGCTTCTTCTATGCCGAAGACCTTCCTCAAGACGCGATCGATGATGCGCCTGACCAGATACGGTTCATCGAGCGATTGGGCGAAGGTATAGCCCTGGCCATCTCCGAACACGATGGAGAGGGGAACACAGAGTTCTACGGAATTCGGTTCGACGACCAAGAGATCAGGGTGACGGGTAGCTTCACCGTCGGCGGCGAAAGTTTTCCACGCCCGCTTCTGGGGACGGATTCCGACTGGATCGGTGTGCAATTCAATATCGCCGAGGAGGTCGTTCACGAGTATATGCGGCTTTCGGACGGTGCGAGGGCCTCGCTCCAATTCGATCAGCAGAATCTCGCCTACGTGTTCGAGACAGGCACTTACGTACGCTCGGATTCGGGTTGGACACAGCTCGATTTCGAGAGTGGCGAGGTCTCGGACTTTGATCCACCCTGGCCTCTCGGCGGCACTCCGGGTGTTCCACAGACGACGTTATTCTCGCGGACCGTCACGATCTCCCTGGACGGCAACGTCGCCGACGGTATCTGGTTTGGCGGAGAACAATACACCGAGCTCGACTGCGAACGGGGAGTCATCCGATTCCAGAGTACGATCCACGAAGATTTTGTGGGCTGCGACATGGGGTTTGGCGTCACGCAGACCTTCATTTTCGACCGGATGAGCGGCGAGCTGCTCGAGAATCTGGAGTTCTTGCCTCGCGCCTCGCGAGTGAGCCCCGACCTTTCGACGCTCGTGACGCTGGATTCGGCCACCAATGAGGTCGTGACGTGGAATCGCGAGCGCGGAGTCGAACGCTACGAAGCAAAGGGCGATCAGATGAGCCTCGACGGCAATGCAAGACTCATCGGCTCGGAGTTCGAGCGACGACGCGCCACCGCGTGGATCGCAGACGACGGCAGTATTTTCGAACTCCCGGGAAGCTGGTGTACGGATGTTGGCTTCTCTGCCGACCGCGATCTGGTGGCCTACATCGACCGGAACTTTGAGGTACGTGTCACCGACGGCGACTTCAATACAGCCGTAGCACGAGTTGATGACTGCGGTGCTCTCTGGGTCACGTCGCTCTTCACGGGCGCTTCCTATGATGGCGAACGCATCAAGGTCTGGAAAAACGGCGAGACGATCGATGCGTTCGACCGCGAGATCGCCTTCATCGAGCGTCCTGCTCAGCCGCCCTTCATCATCGCGAGCAGTATCGTGCGCGAAGAAGAGTCTGGCGAGACCATCTACTCGACACTGGTCGGCGAAGTTTCGAGCAACACGTGGCTCGAAGCAACACCTGCCGAGCGCTTTCGAAATCCGTACATGCGTAGCGAGAACGCCTGGCTCGTCGAAAACACCGACGACGATGGCCAGACGCACTTTGTACTCGGACTCTCCGACCGAGGCATCCGCCAGGCTGTGCGACTGGATTCGACGAGACCGGTTGCCAACATCGAGGCGTTGGGGCCGGATGTTCTGATCGAGTACGACGACGCTCAATGGCAGATCGTGAGCCCGAGATGAATTGCTCCACTCGATGCGTACCGAAGCCGGCTGCTGCCGTTAGTTGGCCTTGCTTTCGACCTCCTCCTGCGCAATATTGCGGCGGTCATTCGAAAACCCAAGTACATGCATGAGCTCGTCGAGAGCCTGTGCCAATCCACGCGTGCATATGCAGAAAACCATCTTTGCTGGCGTTTCTCTCGTGGCAGTCTGCCTCGCTTTTCAGGCGCAGGCCCAGACTGTCGATCCAGGTGTCCGTGCGGCGACGACCGCGCCGTTGGTCGGCGCAGCCCCCGGCCCTAAAGTTGCGAATGTAGATGCAGAGTATCGCGTCTGGGGGCAGGGAATCGACCGCCCCGACTTTGACGAGACCTCAGGCGACGACCTCGAAGGCGCGCTCTATCAGCGGATTCAGGTCGCGGGTGGAGTCGAATTCGGTGACTTCCGATTACGCCTCGACGTGCAGGCGCTCTCGGGCGAACTTGCAGGCGATGGGTATCCCGAACTCGTCGACGAGCGCATCATCAACCGTTCGAATCCGCGCGGCGGCGTCACCGACGAAACCGAAAATCTGGTCGACCCGTTCGAGGCCTATATTGCCTACAATCCGGGTGTTGCCGAGATCCGAGCCGGTCTGCAGCGTAGTGATTTCGGCATGGGCCTCGTCGCCAACGGCGGCATCGAGCGACCGTGGGACCTCTTCAACCAGAGCTGGGGTGGCGACCGCAGCCTGCGTGTTTTGATGGCCACGGCGCCGGGGGCGTTCTTTTCGAGGCGCCGGGCCGCGAAGAAGATCTTTTTTGCCGTCGGTGGAGACCTTGTGTTCCGCGACGATAACGCTGATCTCGTCGAGGGAGACACAGCGTGGCAGGCCGTTTCGTCGATTTTCTACGAAGACGAAGACCCCTCGAACCCCGACAATAACACCTTCATGGGCTTCTATTTCGCGTATCGAAATCAGCAGGACCGCGATGTCTCGAATCAGGTCGTAGCCGACGAGCTCG